>JBGUGM010000258.1:0-4575 GCA_045111535.1 Bacteroidaceae bacterium | reverse complement strand
GGACACATACGAACAGGTGTGGGAGTCAACAGGTGTTTCTTGTGCAGTTCTGTCATTGTTTGGCTCATTTATCGCACAAAGACACTTCTTTTTTGTTTCCCGACAAAACAAAAGTGGAAAATTTATCTTATCTTTGTACCCGAAAACTCAAAAAGTGATGAAACAGGTTCTTCTACTCCTTTCATTTATCTATTGTGCCTTCTGCCACGCTGCAACAGTGGAGCAGTCGGGGACATCGGTGACGATTCGCCCCGACAGAGGTGAGGCGCGTGTGGTGCGCCTGCAAGTGGTGGATGACGGCATCATCCGTGTGCGTGCCACGAGTGAAGAGATGCTTCCGGAAAAGGAGGCAAGCCTCATCGTGCTGAAGGAGATGCAGGAGAAGGGCATGAAGGGACAGGAACAAGCACCTTGGTTCAAGGTGACAGAGGATGCAACTCGTGTGACGGTGAAGACTCAAAAGGTGACTGCTGTGGTGTCGAAGGAGAACGGAAGGATTCAGTTCTTCGATGCGAATGGCAAAGTGCTATTGCAGGAGGCTGCTCAAGGAAAGACGTTTCAGGAGTTTCGTGTGCCTGAACGTGAAATTGGCAGCGGAACACCCACAGAGGAGCAGAAGCGTGGATTGACTTGGCGCATGCTGTTTGACAGCCCTGCTGACGAGGCATTCTACGGATTGGGGCAGCATCAGTCGGAAGAACTGAACATGAAGGGAAAGAATGAGGACTTGTTCCAATACAACACGAAGGTGTCGGTGCCGTTTGTGGTGTCGAACAAGAATTATGGCTTGCTGTGGGACAGTTACGCCTACTGCCGCTTCGGCAATCCGAACGACTACCTGCAACTGAACCGCGCTTTCCGTCTTTACGACAAGGAAGGAAAGGAGGGGCACCTGACGGGCACTTACACGGACAGAAGTGGCAGGCAATTGGTGCGCGAAGAGGATTCGCTGTATTTCGAGTATGCCCTACCCGACCATTCGGAAATCGGCAAGACAGACAAGGGGGGCATTCAGAACTTGCCAAAGGGCTTCCGATTGGATGGTGCGAAGGTTGTGTATGAGGGTGCCATTGAGGCTCCCAAGACAAGCAACTACCAGTTCATCCTCTATTACGCAGGCTATATTAAAATATATATCAACGGCAAGGAAGTGGTGGCTGAGCGTTGGCGCACGGCATGGAACCCCAATGCGTACAAGTTTGCTGTGCCCTTGAAGGCAGGTGAGAAGAATGCGTTGCGCATCGAATGGCAACCCGATGGCAGCGTAAGTTACTGTGGTTTGCGTGTGGCTGAGCCTCGTACAGCAGAGGAGCAGGGGCAACTAAGCATCTGGAGTGAGATGAGCCGCGATATGGATTATTACTTCATTGCAGGCAAGAACATGGATGAGGTCATCAGTGGCTACCGCACTCTGACAGGCAAGGCACCCGTCTATCCAAAGTGGGTGTTGGGCTTCTGGCAGAGCCGTGAACGCTACAAGACAGCCAACGAATTGACGAGCACCTTGGCTGAGTTCAGAAAGCGTCATATCCCGATTGACAACATTGTGCAGGACTGGAACTACTGGAAGGAGGATCAATGGGGAAGCCATGACTTTGAGGAGGCACGTTTCCCTGACCCGCAGGGGATGCTGGACCAGGTACATGAGATGCATGGACGCTACATGATCAGCGTATGGCCCAAGTTCTACTGCAACACCGAGCACTACAAGGAACTGGACAGCAAGGGATGGATGTACCAACAGGCTGTGAAGGATGACATCCGCGACTGGGTGGGTCCTGGTTATGTAGGCTCTTTCTACGATGCCTATTCGGAAGGTGCAAGAAAACTCTTCTGGCAACAGATGGACGAGCATCTCTACTCGAAATACAAATACGGCATTGACGCATGGTGGATGGATGCCTCAGAACCCAACGTGCGCGACTGCACCCCGATGAGGTACCGCAAGGCATTGTGCGGTTCCACAGCCCTGGGCACCTCAACAGAATACTTCAACGCCTACAGCATCGTGAACGCTGATGCCATCTACAATGGACAGCGTTCGGTAAACCCCAATCAGCGTGTATTCCTGCTGACACGTAGTGGATTTGCAGGCGAGCAACGTTACTCCACAGCCACATGGAGCGGTGACATCGGCACCCGATGGGAGGACATGAGGGCGCAGATGACAGCAGGCATGAACTACAGCCTCTCAGGACTCCCCTTCTGGGGAATGGATGACGGAGGTTTCTGTGTGGAGAACCGCTATGTAAGGGCACAGCAACTCTATGACCAGAGCCAGCAGGAGAATGAAGACCTGAGGGAGTGGCGCGAACTGCAGACACGTTGGAACCAGTTCGGATGCTTCATCCCTATCTATCGTGCTCATGGCCAGTGGCCCTTGCGTGAGGTGTGGAACATCGCCCCCGAGGGACATCCCGCCTACGAAAGCATCGTGTGGTATCAGCGTCTGCGCTACCAGATGATGCCTTACCTCTATTCAATGGCAGGTTGGGTACATCTGCACGACTACACCATGATGAGGGCATTGGTGATGGACTTCAATGGCGACAGCAAGGTGTATGACATCAAAGATCAATGGATGTTCGGGCCTGCCCTGATGGCTTGTCCCGTCAGCACCTACCAAGCACGTAACCGCAGCGTGTATTTCCCCAAGGAATGTGGCTGGTATGACCTCTATACAGGTAAACAAATCATCAATGGAGCATCGTCAAATCGTCATTTGACTGTTGATGCTCCATACGAGCGCATCCCTGTGTTTGTACCCGAAGGTGCCATCCTGCCCATGGGACCCGAAATGGAATGGAGTGACGAGAAGCCCGCTGAGATGATACATCTCTATATCTATGCAGGGCGTAACGGGCAGTTTGAACTCTACGAAGATGAGGGCACAAACTACAACTACGAAAAAGGTGCATACAGCACCATCAACATCCAATATGATGATGCCAACAGGGCGGTGACCATCGGAGAGAGGAAAGGCAAGTTCGAGGGGATGCTGAAGAAAAGACAATTCAACATCGTGCTGGTGACAAAGGAGAAGGCGCAACCATTGGCTGCAGAGACGAAAGGCACGCTGGTGACCTACGATGGGAAAGCCATTAAAATCAACTTGTAAAAACCAATATCCATGCATTTTATTCGTTGTATATAAACAAAAACAAATACCCACCTTATGAAGAAAACAAAAACCTTTAACTCAACGAAGTTTATCTTTGCAGTACTGATGGCAATGACAGCCATGACTGCACAAGCACAAACTTATCTGAACCCCAATGCTCTACTGGAGGATCGGGTGAAGGATGCGTTAAGCCGTATGACCACACATGAGAAAATCCAAATTCTGCACGCACAGAGCAAGTTCACGAGTGCCGGTGTGCCACGACTGGGCATTCGACAACTGAACATGGACGATGGTCCTCACGGAGTGCGTGAAGAGTTGGAATGGAACACATGGAGTCCTGCCAAATGGACAAACGACTATATCGTGGCATTCCCTTCCCTGACCTGTCTGGCTTCGACATGGAACCTTGGACTTTCGTTAGCATACGGTAATGCTTTGAGTGAGGAGTTTGCTTTCAGAGGCAAGGACATCCTGCTGGGACCTGGTGTGAATATCCAGCGCACCCCACTGAATGGACGTGCATTTGAGTATATGGGTGAAGACCCCTTCTTGGCAGGCGAGATGGCGGTGCCCTACATTCAAGCCGCTCAACGCAATGGCGTGGCTTGCTGCCTGAAGCACTTTGTATTGAATGACCAGGAGACAGATCGCTTTGCTGTGAATGTGAATGTGTCTGACCGCGCATTGAGAGAGATTTATCTGCGCCCCTTCCAGAAAGCAGTGGACAAGGCGCATGTCTATACCATCATGGGCTCGTACAACAAGTGGAAGGGTGTACACTGCTGTCACAATGACGAATTGCTGAACGGCATTCTGAAGAAAGAATGGAACTGGGATGGTGCACTCATCAGTGACTGGGGTGGTACCACCAACACCATGGAGGCTGCCACAGGTGGCTTGGACATCGAGATGGGCACTTTCACAGACGGCAAGACGAAGGAGAGTGAGTTTGGCTATGAGCAGTATCACTTGGCAAACCCCTTCGAACAACTGATTAAGGAGGGAAAGGTGCCGATGTCGGTATTGGATGAGAAGGCGAGCCGTGTGTTGCGCACCATCTTCCGTACAGCGATGAATCCTGACAAAGTGATTGGCAACCAATGCTCTGAGGAACATTATGAGGTGTGCCGTCAAGTTGGCGAAGAAGGCATCGTGCTCTTGAAGAACGACAAGAACATCCTTCCATTGGATATCACGAAATACAAGAAATACAGTAACATTCTGGTGGTAGGCGAAAACGCCACACGTTCCTTGACTCAAGGAGGAGGTTCATCAGAACTGAAAACCCTACGCGACATCAGTCCACTGGATGCACTGAAGCAGCGTTATGAGATGATGGTAGACTACGCCCAAGGCTACTATTCTGGACGTGCCATGTATGACCACGTGGACAGGATTGACCCAGCCAAACAGGCAGAACTCAAGGCTGAGGCATTGGAAAAGGCGAAAGG
>JBGUGM010000257.1:0-12071 GCA_045111535.1 Bacteroidaceae bacterium | reverse complement strand
TCCATCTCCTCAATCTTGTGGTACTCGTGAGAAGTGCGGAAACCGTCGAAGAAGTTGATGAATGGAACGCGAGTCTCCAATGCTGCCAAGTGAGCAACAGCAGAGAGGTCCATCACTTCCTGTACAGAACCTTCGCAAAGCATAGCGAAACCTGTCTGACGGCAAGCCATCACGTCGCCGTGGTCACCGAAGATACAGAGTGAGTGGCTGGCAACGGTACGTGCAGAAACGTGGAATACAGAAGGCAGCAACTCGCCGGCAATCTTGTACATGTTAGGAATCATCAGGAGCAAACCCTGAGATGCAGTGAAGGTGGTTGTGAGCGCACCTGCCTGGAGAGAACCGTGTACAGCACCTGCTGCACCAGCCTCAGACTGCATTTCCTGTACGAGAACTGTGTCGCCGAAGAGATTCTTGCGACCTGCAACTGCCCACTCATCCACGTGCTCAGCCATAGGAGACGATGGAGTGATGGGGTAGATGGCAGCCACCTCGGAGAACATGTATGCTACATGAGCCGCAGCGGTGTTACCATCACAAGTGATAAATTTCTTTTCTTTACCCATAATAAATAATTATATTAAGTATATTACAATTCATTGGAAGTGCCGTAGATGATACGGCACTCTTTATGTATTCTTGAATATGTTGCAAGACTTTTAATAGAGGAAACCGAAAAGCCAAAGAGGAATCTGGTTGCCTTCGCCAATGTCACACTGGTTGACAGCATAAAGCGCCTTGGCTTTGCTCTTCAGTTTCGTACTGTGCTCGGCAATCTTGAACTCCACCTGCTCATCAACTAGGAAGGAGCAGAGGTTGCCATGCTTGTTCACCTTATGATCTTTCCAGAGCGTGTTGCAGAAGAAAGTCTCCAGCACATCGTGCTCGTCGAAACAGCGTGGATAGAAACTGTACATCAGGTTGGAATTGTGGAGCAGCACACGGGCAGGCTTCTTGGGGAACTCGTCACCTTTGCCATAAATCATGTTGACCAGACGAGCCTCTTCCAGATATTTGATGTAATGCATCACGGTAGCGCGGCTCATGCCGAGTTCCTGTGCCAATTGGCTGACATTGGGAACGCTGCTGCCGCTCGTGGTGAGCATATAGAAAAGTTGCTTGATTTTTGCCAGATACTTGAGTTCAATCTGCTTCACGAGCAGGATATCGACCTCAATCATCATGTTCATGTTCTTCAACAGGTTCTCGCTATAGTTGACCTTATCGAGGAAGAACGGATAGAATCCATGATGCAGATAGGCTTGGAAATATTCGCGAGGATTAATCTTTGTGTAGATTTCTGTGGCAATCTGCTTGTGGTTGGAAATAATCTCTTGAAGAGAGTATGACCGCAACTGCAAACCTGCGTTGAGGTTGAGGAACTCACGGAAAGAAAAGCCACGCAGATTGTATGATTTCACAATGCCATTCAATTCAGGATTCTCTTCTTTCAGACGCATCACAGGTGAACCCGTGAACACAATCTTAAGACCAGGGTAGCGGTCATAGCACTCGCGCAGTTGTGCGCTCCAGTCAGGCTGCTTAAACACTTGGTCAATGAGCAACACCTTGCCCCCTGAATGATAAAACTCGCCAGCAAACTCCGTGATGCCGACGTTTTGGACGTAAAAGTTGTTAGTATTGATGTACAGACACGAATGGTCGTACGGTGAAAAATGCTCTTTGGCATACTGAAGCAAGAAAGTGGTTTTACCCACGCCACGAGCACCTTTAATACCGATCATACGGTCTTTCCAATTGATCTCGTCCATCAGGTCACGACGCACGGGAGCTTTTAAGTGCTCTACCAAATAAGCATGTGTACGGAAAAAAGATTCCATGATTATTTTGTTTTAAAACGAAATTTTGTGCAAAAGTACGAAGTTTTTTTGTAAAATGCAAACTTGACTTTGCAAAATTTACTTTTTCAAAGAAAAATAGTTCAGATATGCCAAGTTTTGTTCCGAAAAAGAACAATCCGACAAGCGCTTTTGTCTGTTTTTCAGATGAGTGGATATTGCATGGTGGAACAATGCAGAGAGCCATGCTGAATGATGAGGGTACGGCAATCAATTCCAATGACTTCACGGTCAGGGAAAGCGATTTTTAATTGCGCCAATGCTTCCAAGTCTTTGTCAGGCTGGTTGTAGGTGGGAACGAGCACAGCACCATTGATGATGAGGAAGTTGGCGTATGTGGCAGGAAGACGATTGCCTTCATCGTCAAAGCAAGGGTCGGGGAGAGGGAGCGGGAAAAGCGTGTAGGGCTTGTCCTCTTTGGTGCGGAGGGCAAGAAGTTCCTGCTCCATTGCCTGTAACTCTTCGTAATGTTCGTCAGCAGGATTGTCACATTTCACATAGGCAATAGATGTCGGTGAACAGAAGCGGGCAATGGTGTCAATGTGCCCATCTGTGTCATCGCCTGCCAGCCATGAATGAGCAATCCAAAGCACTCTGTTTGCGTTAAAGTATTGCTTTAATCTTTCTTCTGTATCTTGCTGAGAAAGAGTATTGTTTCTATTATCTGCTAATAGACAACTAGAGGTGACCATCAACGTGTCTTCCCCATCACTTTCAATGCTTCCTCCCTCAAACACAAAATCCAGTTGTGAGGCATATTCTGTCTTGATGTGGTGACTCTGATAGATGGAAGAAATGGCAGGAAATGCAGCCTTGTTGATTTGATTGTCGTGGTTCGCAGCGAACTTCAATCCCCAGCCATTGAACTGAAAATCGTTGAGGAAAACCTTCCTGTTTTGTTCATCAATACAGGTGATGAAAGCGTGGTCGCGTGCCCATGTGTCATTCGTGGGACAGGGCACAAAAGTGATGTGTTCAAGACTGATGCCTCGTTGGGTCAATTCCTCCTCTGCTTCTTCTGGGTATTGAGCCACGATGAGCACAGGCTCGTATTTCAGTATTTGCTTCGTAATTTCGCAGAAACAAGAAATGGCATCAGCCAACACTGGTGCCCAATCCGTGTCCTTATGGGGCCACGTGAGTTGCACAAATGCTTGCTGATGCCATTCTGCAGGAAAAAACATGGAACTTTATTTCTTTAGTGGAGCAGGTCCATTCTGCGTGGGTTTGACAGGAATGATGTTGCCTTGCTTGTCGAAGGTCATCTTGTCAATGCACACCTCACGATGTATGCCTGGCTCTCTTTTGATGAAATTCTTGTTGATGCGATGATAGCAGATATACCACTCGTCCTTGCCAGGAAGTTGCAGGATGGAGTTGTGGGCTGTGCCATATATCTTTTCCTCTGGCACTTGCTCGATAACACGGTAGTTCTGTTCGTCAATCTGAATGTCGCCCAGTGGTGTCTTGCTGGTGCCATAGCAGACATGATAGTTAGGAGAGCCCGTATCATCTACTGACCAAAGGAAGTAGTAAGTACCCTTGCGGTAGAAAACATATGGGGCCTCGCGATATGCCCATGTCTGCAGATTGCCTCCCTTGGGAGTCATGTGCTTGATGGTTTCTTTTTTGATGGACAACATGTCATCGTTGAGTTCTGCACCAGCCATAAAACCATTACCCCAATAGAGGTAATACTTGCCTGATTTCGGATCTTGGAACACATCCACATCAATGGCTTGTCCACCTCGTGCCTCCTGAGGACGGTCATTGTCTGTCACAATGGGTGTTTCTGTAGCCACAAAAGGCCCTGTAGGATTGTCACTTACTGCCACACCAATCTCCTTACGGTTACTTTGGGGATTATGTGCAGAGAAATAGAAGTAGTACTTGTACGAGCCATCCTTCTGCTTCCGTTCAATAATGCAGGGAGCCCAAGCATTGCCTGTCGCCCATTTCACTTGGTCACCTTTCACGTCAAGCATCTTTCCTTCGTCTTTCCAGTTGACGAGGTCATCAGAAGAGAAGACGCTGAAATCGTGACCTCCCCATCCTGGCGTTCCGTCTGTTGTGCTGTAGATGTAGTACTTCTTGGTCTTGTTGGAGTACATAATCTCGGGGTCAGCATGGAAACCTGTCAGGATGGGCTGATTAAAATTTGGGAACTCCTTCAGAAGGCGCTCCTTTTCAGCCTGTGTAATGGGGATGATAGTGCCGTGACGTGGCGTGAATTTCCCCTTTGTTTCTGTATTCTGAACAAATTCAAATGTCTTGAGGTCGTAGGACTTGCAGAACTGATAGTGTCCATTGGTGTAGCAGTCGTACATGATAATCCAAGACTTCCCGTCAAGACTCTTGCACACGCCCACACCTTCTACCTGTTCCTTCGTTTGCTCTACATGCCCATCAATCTTCTCCCACTTGTCTGTCAGGTTCTTGGCTACAGCCTGATAGATGCCTCGTCCTGATTCCTGCTTGTAGAAAAGATGGTAAAGCTGGTCTGCTTCGTTATAGACGATGTCACCATCAATCGTGGCATTGCCTGCATCGAAGAGCCATTTGGGTTCACCTTCGAGGTCGGTGAAGTCCTTGTTGGCATACTGATAGTAAATCTTGTCGAAAGAGCCTTCATCGCTGGTGCGCAATGAATAGAACACCATGTATTTCTCTGCTTTCCTGTCGTAGATAGTTTCAGGAGCCCACACACGAATGACATTCTTCCAATCCTTTGTGTAGCGGGTAGGGAAGTTGATGACTGAATGCTGCCAATGAATGAGGTCTGTTGATTTCAGCAACACCATACCACGGTTGCTTGACCATCCAAGGCTTGATCTCATGTCTGTCACCACCATATAGAAGGTCTTGCCGTCTTCGCAACGCAAGATGTGGGGGTCACGTACGCATTGGGTGAAAGCGATGGTGTCTGAAGAGATGACAGGCTCGCCATTGTTAAGTGGCGTGAAATTGTAACCGTCGTCACTGATGGCATAGCAGATTTGTTCATCCTCCGGAGCATTGCTGTTGAAGTAAGTGAACAGGTAAGCCACCATCTCGTCTGGATTCTTTGCTGAATCCTGCACACCGTTATTGCTTGCAAAGAGAGGCATCGCAAACAGGGTGCATAAAGTTGTGGTTAATAAAAAGTAGTTTCGCATAAGGGTTTATTTTTATTATTAGTAATTAGTTGATTTTCTTATTCATTCAGGAAGGCTTCAGCCTTTTCGATGTCGCTGGCATGGTCAACGTCGAGAATCTTGCTGAAGGGGTATGCCTTCAAATGGAGCCCGTCCTTCACCAGTTGCCTTTGGAAGTTTCGCATCCTTGATTGTCCTTCGCTGATGCATTTGTCAATGACGGGGAAACTCGTATCGCTTAATCCGTAGATGCCTCCAGAGATGTAGCGTTGAGGCTCCTTGTCCAGGAAGGCGGTGATGTTGAGTTGCTCGTCTGTCGCGATATATAGCGGCTTCTCGTCATCAATGTAATCCGTTACCGCCATCAAGCCATCCTCGTCGGCATTTACCCATGCTTGGATGTATTGCTTGAATTCCTCCTCCCGAAAGATGGTATCTACTGTCGTGAGGCAGAACTTCCCGTTGCCCATCACTTGCCTGAGTTCGTAGAAACTGTGCATGGACGAGGGTGTGGTCTTGACAAACAGATGTATCTTCTTGTCTTTCTCTTGCAGTTGACGAAGATGTCCTTGCGTTAGTTCCGTCAAGTTGTTGGTGATGATGTAGATTTCCTCTGCATCGCAATCGTTGAAGATGCGGATGAGCCGGTCAATCATCGCCTCACCGTTCATTCTGACCAGAGGCTTGGGCAGTTCCACGCCTTCTTGTGCCAGTCGCGAACCTTCTCCTGCGGCAAGAATGGCAAACTTCATCAGAAATTGAACTCTTCGCTAACACTCTTCTGCTCCGATACGGCACGGATGGCACGGGCAAACATATCGGCAATGGAGAGTTGCACCACCTTCGGGCACTTCTGTGGGTATGGGATAGAGTCCGTGAACACGATTTCTTCCAATGCCGACTGCTGCACGCGGTCACTTGCTGGGTCACTCATCACACAGTGACTTGCTACAGCGCGTACACTCTTGGCACCAGCCTTCATCATCTCGTCAGCGGCACGTGTGATGGTGCCACCAGTATCCACCATGTCGTCAACCAAGACCACATCCTTACCCTTTACATCACCGATAATCTGGATGGAATCCACCACATTTGCCTGCAAACGCACTTTGTTGCAGAGCACCAGTGGTGCATTCAATTTCTTGGCAAACAGACGGGCACGCTTGGCACCACCCACGTCTGGTGTGGCGATGACAAGGTCGGGCAGATGAAGGTTCTCCACGTATGGAACTTCCACGAGTGAGCCATACAAGTGGTCAACAGGTACATCAAAGAAGCCTTGAATCTGGTCGGCATGCAAGTCCATTGTGATGAGGCGGTCAATGCCTGCCACACTCAGCAAGTCTGCTACGAGTTTGGCACCAATGCTGACACGTGGCTTGTCCTTGCGGTCCTGACGAGCCCATCCGAAGTAGGGGATGACTGCCACGATGCTACGGGCACTGGCACGCTTGGCTGCATCAATCATCAACAACAATTCCATCAAGTTGTCACTATTGGGGAAAGTGGACTGTACGAGGAACACATCGTTGCCACGAATAGACTCCTCGAACGACACGGCAAATTCCCCGTCGGCAAAGTGTGAAATCACCATATTGCCAAGTGGACAGCCCAAACTCTGGCAGATGCGCTCCGCCAAATACCTTGTTTTTGTACCGGAAAATACCTTGAAAGGTCTTACTTCACTCATGTTTTTTCTAACTGTTTAGAACGTTGGTCGGTTGTATTGGGTGCAAAGGTAGTAAAAAGTTAGGAGTTAGGAGTTAGAAGTCAGGAGTTTTTTTCACTTTTGGTTTTCACTTTTTATATTTCTCCCTCAGAAAGCACTCTCCATGTGAAAATAGAGTCCTGCTCCGTGCTTGTCTTCTGCCTCGCTGGCATAGATGTTAAAGACCACACGGATGTTCTCCCTGTCGGCAAACGGAACGGCAATCACCGCTTCTGCCTTTTGGATGTTGCCCGATGGCTTTTCCATGAGGGTCACCTCGAACTTCTTGCTGGCTTCTTCCACGAAGTCTTCCAACAGGGTGATGGCGCTTGTCTCCTCACACTTGTTTTCCACGCTGATGTGTACGGGAAAAGTCATTGTAGAATGAGTTTTGTTCATGAAACACTGCTTTTTGTCATAAATAAGGTTAAAAAACGAGCCAGACGTGCGTTGGCAAACGTTATAACACCTATCTTTGTATCACTTTTCGAATGCAAAGATACAAATAATGTTGAAAACGTTCATCACTTTATTCATCATTTGTGTTGTTTTGATTGGCATTGCCATGCTTTTCTTGAGTGTCCGCGTGATATTCAAGAAGAATGGTCGTTTTGTGAAGACACATGTAGGCCAGTCGAAGGCGATGCGTGAAAGGGGTATCACTTGCGTTCAGAGTCAGGATTTCGCCATGCGGCACAAATCGCCGTATGCTGTCAAAGAGTGAGAATAAACACTAAACAAAGAATATGAAGAAAATTACTACACTTGTCCTTCAGGGACTTCTGATGGGTGCTGTCGCTGCAACCATCATTTCTTGTAACAATGCCAACGACAAAGATGTTGTGGAGGAGACTCCTGCGAAGGCTTCGTCAAAAGAGGCTCCCAACTACAAGATTGCCTACGTGCTGATTGACACCCTCACTTCTCAGTATCAGAAGTGCAAGGATTTGGAAGAGGAGTTCACCAAGAAGCGTGCCAATGCTGAATCCACCATCAACTCGAAGGGTAAGAACTTCACCGCACAGTTGCAGGAGTTCAACCGTAAGTATCAGAGCAACCAGTTCACGCAGCAGCAGTTCGAGGCTGAGCAGGTTCGTTTGCAGAAGTTGCAGCAGGATTTGCAGGAACTTGAGGCACGTCTGAGCAACTCGCTTCAGGAAGAATACCAGAAAGAGTTCCAGGCTTTGACTGACACCATCCAGAACTTCACTAAGTCTTATGCCAAGGAGAAGGGTTATGACTTCATCCTCTGCAAGTCTTCTGGCATCGACAATGTCCTCTATGCTAACGAGGCGTATGATGTGACTGACGAAGTGGTGAAGGCACTCAACAAGCGTTACACCAAAGATGCTCCTAAGAAGGAGGAAAAGAAGAAGTAAGATTTAAACACACATTATTATAATATAAAGAAGGGCTCCTGGCAATCATGCTAAGAGCCCTCCTTTTTTGATTCTGTCGTAGATGAGATTCGCCCAGCGCATGGGCTGGCTATTAGATCAACTCGATGCTGCGCTTCACGAACTTGTTCAGAGCCTCACCTCTCAGCAAACCATTCTGCAAGAGTGCCAAGTCAATCAACTGGCTCACCACCTCTGTCTTCGCATCCTTGATGTTTGCCTTGATGAGTGGGTGGTCGGTGTTCAGCACGAGGTTCAGCATCGTAGGCATATCGCCATAGAAAGCCATGCCGGGTTGCAGGCGTGACATGTCCTTCATACGGCGCATGTACTCGCTTTGCGTCATCACCACAGGGGCAGCAGTCTCGCCCAAGGCTTGTGGCTCCACGTTGAACTCAATCTTGTCCAACTTAGGCAGGGCATTCTTGAAGGTCTCGGTGAGTGCCTTCTTGTCATCCTCAGGCAACTCTTCCTTCTTCTCGTCACTCTTCACGATGAGTTTATCCACTACGTCGCTATCCACACGGGTGAAGCGGCTCTTCTCGAACTTCTCCTCAAAGAGGTTGCACATCGCAGGGTCTAGTTGCCCATCCATCAGCAGCACGTTGTAGCCCTTCGCATTGGCAGCATCGATGTAACTGTACTGGTCATCCTTGTTGTTGGCGTAGAGGTAGATGAGGTTGCCGTCCTTGTCTGTCTGCTCACCCTTGATGAGTGTCTGGTACTCCTCGAAGGTGTACATCTTGCCCTCCGTGTCCTTCAGCAGGGCGAATGCCTTTGCCTTGTCGTAGAAGTCACTCTCGCTGAGCATTCCGTAGTTGATGAAAATCTTGATGTCATCCCACTTCTCCTCAAACTGCTTCCTGTCGCTCTTGAAGATGGAAGAGAGTCTGTCGCTCACCTTCTTCGAGATGTAAGAGGAAATCTTCTTCACGTTCGAGTCACTCTGCAAGTAACTGCGCGACACATTCAGAGGAATGTCTGGCGAGTCAATCACACCGTGCAGGAGTGTCATAAAGTCAGGCACGATGCCCTCCACGTTGTCAGTCACGAACACCTGGTTGCAGTACAGGTTGATCTTGTTCTTCTGGATGTCGAGGTTCGTCTTCACCTTCGGGAAGTAGAGGATACCCGTCAGGTTGAAGGGGTAATCCACGTTCAGGTGAATCCAGAACAGAGGCTCGTCGCTCATCGGGTAGAGTTTCTTGTAGAACTCCTTGTAGTCCTCATCCTTCAGCTCGCTGGGCTTGCGTGTCCAGAGTGGGGTAGTGTCGTTGATGACATCATCCTCATCTGTCTCCACACTCTTCTTCTCCTTGTCGTCCCACTTCGTCTTTTTGCCGAAAGCCACAGGCACAGGCAGGAACTTGCAGTACTTGTTCAGTAACTCGCTCACTTTGTACTTCTCCAGGAAGTCCTTGCAGTCATCGTCAATGTACATCACGATGTCCGTACCTCTGTCTGCCTTCTCTGCATCTTCAATCGTGAACGAAGGGCTGCCGTCGCAACTCCACTTCACAGCCTTCGAGCCCTCCTGCCAACTCTTCGTGATGATTTCCACCTTCTTGCTCACCATGAAGGCAGAGTAGAAGCCCAAACCGAAGTGACCGATGATGGCGTTCGCATCCTCCTTGTACTTGTCGAGGAAGTCGTTGGCACCAGAGAAGGCAATCTGATTGATGTACTTGTCAATCTCCTCCTCAGTCATGCCTATACCTCGGTCACTCACCGTCAGCGTGCCAGCATCCTTGTTGATGCTCACGCGCACGGTGAGGTCACCAGCCTCCTCCTTCAGTTCGCCTTTCGAAGCAAGCGTCTTCAACTTCTGAGTGGCATCCACGGCATTGCTCACAATCTCGCGGATGAAGATGTCATGATCGCTGTAGAGAAACTTTTTGATGACGGGGAAGATGTTCTCAGTCGTAACCCCGATGTTACCTTGTTGTGCCATTTTATAATTACAATTGATTTATTTGCAATGGAAATTCGTGTGATAGTCAAAGCAAAAATAATGCCAGCCACTTGCGTGACTGACATTTTGTCAAACTCGCCCCTCATTCGGGGTTTGAGTTGAACGTCTTCACAAACTTTGTCTGTATGGCAACTTAAGGAACGTGCTCATTCGACACCACATGAATCATTATCGTATGATGTATTTGATAGTCACCCACTATTCCCGCTTTTAAAATACAATCGTCTTTCTTAATTTCCACAACCGTTTCCGGTACAGGTTCGTCAAGCATGATGGACTCCCTTCTTCCAATTTCTTCATCATCCATAAAAGGGTCCTCCCTGTTAATCTCCACATGGACAATCTTGTCTCCTTTCAAAAAAATGATGGGCGCCTTGTAATTGTGAGAAAACCAAGAAGAAACGCTAGACACGACTTCATCCATATTGATATTATACTTTTTCTCTATGGAATCTTTCTCATGAGTATAAACAAATGACACATACTTATTAAACAGCAATGCCCTGTCCCAATCAAAGTTCGTATAGTCTGAAAGCTTAATTGTATCTAACTGATTCTCAAGTATGTCAACATGCATCTTATGAATGACAGGCGTTTCCTGACATCCATATAGATAGAAAATAATGAAACAGAGAATAATTGATTTAATATATTTCATGATAATCCTCCTTACTGCTGAATAGTTTTCCATCTTGTTATTTATTATATGCTTCTTTCTAAGACATTTGTAAAGATGGGTGGCTTCTAAGTCTCCTATCCCTTACGCATCTTCTCTTGCTTGTGGATGTCGGCATACATGCAAAGTCCACCAATAATCATGAGAAACAAGGGATAAGAATTGATGGCGAAAAACACAATCCAGAACTGCGTCATACTGGAAGGGTGATCCACCAGAAACAAGGTGCTAAACCAGACCATTGGCGCCGCTAGAATCATCACAAAGAAGAGAAGGCACATGGTGTATGTGGAAGGACGGATTTTCTTTTTCCAATCAGTCATGAGGCAAAAATAGATAACAAGTCCTATCGCGTCGAGAATGAGGGGAATGATAAGTGTTGAATAGTTTTCCATTTTGTTATTTATTATATGCTTCTTTCTAAGACATTTGTAAAGATGGGTGGCTTCTGTAAGTTAGTGGAACTGATTCGAATTAGTGGCATTGGATGTCTGTTCTTCCAATCTCTACAATCATCTTTTGACGTGTTTCTGTAAGGGTTTGGAGGAAAGGAATGATTTCCTCGCCATAGGCACGGCGACTGTAGAAATCGAGTTTGAGTGCCTTGCGACCATTGAGGGTGACCTGTCGGTACGCATACGCATTGAACTCCACCACAGACAGCAGTTCGGGGTTCTTCTCATCTTTCTGACTCACCAGAAAATCAATCAGATAGTCATCACCATTGTTGATGACCTTGTAGTGGCAACAGTCATCAGTCGCCTTGCGTGCTTCGAGTTCCTGTGCCTTGACTGTCACACCCAGTTTGGGAGTGACTGCATCGCCATAAAGCACTGACACCGTGAACATCTCATGATAAGACTCTGCCTTCTCACCCTCAGGGAAGTATTCCTGTACGTAATAAGCATCTGCCGGGTGTGAACTCCATCCCAAGTGATACGTCTTATTGTTGAACTGCAACGTCTCCCCTGTCTTCAAGTAATCTGTCACCCCTTGTGCCATCATCAATACAGGGCACATCAATAATGCGATAATCAATAATTTCTTCATTTCTTTTGTTTTTTAGTCATTTCAGGGGCAAAATTACTCATAATTAGGGAAATAAACAAGGAAAATCTTCACAAAATGCAGACGCCCCCTTCATTTCTCAACCAATGTTGAGAGGAAACCCCAACACTCCCTCCCTTTCATCTCCACTTTTTTGTCTTGCCGTGTTCCGTTTTATAGCGTTGCCGTATTCCAATTTGTAGTGTTGCCGTATCGCGTTATAATTTGAAAGTTGCAAAAAAATATTTGAAACTTTCAAAAATAAATTTGCAACTTTC
>JBGUGM010000256.1:0-13181 GCA_045111535.1 Bacteroidaceae bacterium | reverse complement strand
TGTGAAATTGTGAAATGTGAAATTGTGAAATTTTCCTTTCACGTACACACGCGTATAATAAATATATATAATAAAAATATAATAAATATATAAATAATATTTATTTACAGTACTCCCCCTATTAGTAATCCCCCAAACCCAACCACTTTTTCACAATTTCACAATTTCACAATTTCACATTTTTGGCACAATCGTCTTTATATCAACGGCTTGTGGAAAAACTCTGTTTTTGTTTTCTGATTCCGTGGTCATCATTCTCCCCTCTTTTTTGCGATTCGTACCCCTCTTTTTTGACTTTTCCCCACCTCTTTTTTACCCGTCTTGTTCTCAAAATTGAGTGCTTTTCTTGCAAAAGTAGTAGTTCTTTGGAGTGCCCAGTTGGGACAAAAGGGGGGGGGTAAAGATGGTGGGGAACACCTCGAAAATGATGTTCAGGGCATTAAAAATTGATTGGGGTATGGCTAAAAAGCATCCACCAAAATTCCCTCTGACATGACATATTTCTTCAAAAAAAACTCAAAAATTTGAGGAAATTTTTAATTATTTTTCATCTTTTCGGCTTTTGCAAACTGGACTTTGCAACGTTGCATTTTTGCATCAGAGCCCCCACAAGCGGTGAGGCTTTATAACACACAAAGAGGAGGTCATTGACCCCCTCTTTACGGTTAAAAAGTCATTTTGTCATTTTTGTAAGTCTTACAATTTCACACTGGAGATGTCAACGAGTCCATTGACGATGGCATAGATAGTGAGGCCCGCGGGGGAATGAATCTGGAGTTTGCGGGCAATGTTGCGGCGATGGGTGATGACGGTGTTGACGGAGATGCAGAGGTGGTCGGCTATCTCCTTGTTCTGGAGTCCTTGCACCACACCGATGATGACTTCCTTCTCGCGTTCGGAGAGCGCGTCGCTGTTGTCCTGCCCACTCTTGAAGACCATGTCGGAGATGTTCCTCGACACATCATCTTTCTGAGTGAGGCGTTCGAGGCGTTTGATGGCAGGAGTGAAGATGTGGTCTTCCACTTCGGCATGGTAACGGAGCCATTCCTCGTTGTTGTAGATGTCGTAGAGGGTGGCTGTGAGTTGGTTGTTGTGGTGGGCATCGGCTGGCAGATACTCAATCATCATGAGTTTCAGTTCACGCCGTTTCTGGTCTGTCTGCTCGTGATGCTTGGAGAAGGTGTCGACATTGTAGTTGCTGAGGGGATAGCCATCGAGCAATGACTGAACATAGGGGAAGAGCGTCTTCTCTTCATATTTCATGTGGCGACGAATCTCCTGGGCGTATTCTTCGTAGAGTTTCATGATGAGTTTGCCGAGGGGGTCATTTTCATTGATGCTCTCCTGCAGTTCGCGACGGATGAAGGGCAACTGGAAGTCGAGGTAGTAGGTGTGGCTGGCTTTCAGGTAGTGCAACAAGGTGGGCACGCTGATTTGCTCGTCGTCCTCGTAGTTGGCGTAATCATTAATGGTGAAATTGACCACAGCCAAGAAGGTGTAGGTGTCCACTCCATTCATACGGCAGGTCTCGCTGACGGTCATGTCGCCAAAACCGAGATTGATGCCAAAGGAACCCAATGCCTGCAGGACACTGTAGTTGTCCTTGATAAGCGTAATCATCTTATCGCTGGCTTCATACATCTTTAAGTTTTTCATTGCTTGTTGACATGTTAGTGACTAATCGAGTGCAAAATTAACCATTTCCCATGAAACACGCAAGAGGGCGGGAGCAGTTTCATTATTTTTAGGTATTGCCGCATCTGGGGATTCGCCGTACCTTTGCACTCGAAAAAATCAACGGAAAATTAATCATCAGTAAAAGCAAATGAAAAGGACATTATTCACATTATTTATAATGGTGCTGTGCCTGGCTGCGAATGCTCAGGAAAGCAGTGCAGACAGTACTTCTCAGGCAAAGAAGACATCACGTTTCAGCATAGGAGGATATGGTGAGGTGGCGCTGTCGAGAAATTTCTACAGCGACAACGTGAGCCGTTACAGTTTGGCTAATGAGCATAAGGATGACCCAAGTCACGGACGCTTCGACATTCCTCATGCAGTCATCTATATTGGGTATGACTTCGGCAAGGGCTGGTCGCTGAGTACGGAGATTGAATTTGAGCATGGCGGCACGGGTGGTGCCTACGAGAAGGAAGATGAAGAAGGTGGTGAATGGGAGTCGGAGACGGAGAAAGGTGGCGAGGTGGAACTGGAGCAGTTCTGGATTCAGAAGTCTTTCAACAACTATGCGAACATCAAGATGGGTCATCTGGTGGTGCCTGTAGGACTGAACAACGCACATCATGAGCCCTTGAATTTCTTCACGGTATATCGTCCTGAGGGTGAGAACACTATCCTACCCTCCACTTGGCACCAGACAGGTATTGACTTCTGGGGAAGTGCAGGAGACTGGCGTTATGAGGTGCAGTTGCTGGCTGGTCTGAATGCTGACAACTTCACCACCACAGGATGGATTCATCGAGGCTCTGTCAGTCCGCTGGAGTTTGAGATTGCCACAAAGTACGGCACCAGCCTGCGCATTGACAACTATTCTGTGAAAGGTCTCCGACTGGGTTTGAGCGGATATTATGGTCACAGCATTGGCAACAGTTATCCAAGGAACAAGAATGGAGTGGACAGCGAGTACAAAGGTGCTGTGGTGGTGGGCAGTTTCGACTTCACTTACAACGATCACAACTGGATTGTACGCGGACAGGCTGACTATGGCTATCTGGGTGATGCAGAACAACTGAACTACATCTATAACCGCATCAACAAGAAATCGCCCTACCACCACTCTACCGCTGTGAGCCAGAATGCTTTTGCTTACGGTATTGAGGCTGGCTACGATGTGTTCTCGCAGATTCAGAAACTGCGTGCTGATGGACAGAAACTGTATCTCTTCGGACGCTTCGAGCACTACAATGCCTGCGCTTCGAGCAACATGAAGAAGTATGACTATAATAATGTGAAGCGTATGGCAGTGGGTGTCAACTACCATCCCGTGAAGGGTGTGGTGGTGAAGGCAGACTATTCGCACCGCTTCCTGAAGAGCCAATACAACAACGAGCCAAGCCTCAACATTGGCGTCGCTTACCAAGGATGGTTCTTGTGAGAATTGATAATTGATAATTGATAATTGATAATTTAAATAAACAATGAACATGAACATTAAATCTTTACTCGGTATTGCCATGATGGCTGCCGTAGCGTTCACTGCAACTTCTTGCAGCAGTGACGATGACAACAACAGTGAGAACAAAAACAGTGACTACAATGACCGCAGTTATGGACAGAATGCCATCAGTGCCTGCAACGACCTCGTATCAGGTCTTGAGGATGTGAATGGCACGATTGCCTCTGCTTCGCTCAATGCAGATCAGGAGGCATATCTGGAGTCTGTCATCAGCAATCTGGTGGACAATGTGATTGTGCCTACCTACACGGAATTGGCTGATGAGACTGAGGATTTGGAGGAGACACTGAATGGTCTGGATGTGAACAGCATCACACAGGCTGACATCAACAAGGCTTGTGACCTCTTCAAGAAGGCTCGTAAGAGTTGGGAACAGAGTGAGGCGTTCCTGGGTGGTGCCGCTTCTGACTTCGATGTGGACCCAACGATTGACTCTTGGCCTCTCAACCGCTCTTTGCTGCTCAACTACTTCAACTCTGGCACCATGGATGAGGACATGCTGGACGATGCTTCCATCCTCGGCTTCCACGCTCTGGAGTTCATCCTCTTCCGTAATGGTCAGCCTCGCAAGGTGGAGGAACTGAAGGGTAACGACACTTACAAGGGTTTCACGAACGTGAGCGGTGCCAAGGAATTGCTGTATGCACAGCAGGTGTGCAAGTTGCTGAAGGAGCGCACTTTCCAGTTGCAGGTGGCATGGGAAGGAGCAACTGCTGCCAATGCACAGCGTGTGGCTGTGGTGGAAGCGGCTGGTCTTGACTACACCACAGAGGGTGCTGGTCTCAGTTATGGCGAGAACATGAAGAAGGCAGGTGAATCAGGCAGTTCATTCGCTTCGCTGAAGGATGCCATTGCACAGATTCTCTCTGATGATGAGGGCTCTGCTGCCGCTATTGCCAACGAGGTGGGCACAGCCAAGATTGCCAACCCATTCTCAGCTGGTTACATCTTCTATGTAGAGTCACCTTACAGTTACAACTCTATCACTGACTTCCAGGACAACATCCGTTCTGTACGCAATGTGTGGTATGGCACAAGAAATGGCAGTGTGGGTGACAAGAGTTTCTACAACTTCTTCGTGCAGACCAACAAGTCAACTGTCAGCAACAACATCGTTACACTCTTCAACGATGCCATCAACAAGATTGGCAATATGCCTGCACCATTCGTGAAGTATTGCAGCACCATCTGGAACCTGCCTTACGAGGATGATGACCGCACGGCTGATGAATTAGAAGAAGAGGAATAAAAAAATAGCAATTTAATCCAACACAAACAGCGCTCCGTCAAATAAAAAAGACGGAACGCTTTTGTGGCTCTCATAAACATACTCAACAAAATCTAATTTTATGGTTCACAATTTATCATCAAAGTACCTCCTTCTGCTGTTGGCTGGCGGTATCGCTTTTGCGGCTTGTAGCGATGACAATGCCTCTACCAGTCTTGGCGAATTGGAAGAGGAGGAGAATCAGTTCGGAGTGGCAAACGATGTCTTCTCCGCTGATGAGTGGTACCCAGGTGGAGAACTCGGCACCACGAAGAAAGCCAGTTATTCAGCCGTTGCTCCAGGTGCTCAGGCAATGGGACTTGAAGCCACCTTCAACAAGGGTGAGGACTTCTTCGAACATCTTTACACCTATACCGACGAGCCCCGCAAGGGACTGGGTCCTGCATGGGTGCGCAGCAGTTGCATCCACTGTCACCCATCCTATGGTCATGGCAAACGCCAGACAGAATACCGTGCCAATACCATCGGCAATGGCTATCTGCTTGTGATCTATCATCCAAACGAAGCCTTTACGGAAGATGGTGTACGTTACACCACTGCCCCTTCAAGTTACATCAGCGAGGTGACAGGTATGCCTCAGACCAAGGCAATGGAGCCATTCAAAGCCCCTATTGACGAGAATCAAATCAGCATTGCATGGAAGAAGGTGGAGGGTACAATGCCCAGCGGACTGCCCCTGCACTTCCCCGACGGAGAAGCCTATGAACTCATCTATCCAGAGGTGAACATCCCCGTCACAGCCTTCAACACCAACCCGAAACCTACAGATTATGAGGTGAGACTCGAATCGACCATCGGCATCTACGGAACTGGACTGCTCGATGCCATCAGCACCGAGGACATGAAGGCACAATATGCACAAGAGGCAAAGTTTGTGACGTTGAATCCTGCCATGTGGAATACCGAAGCCCAAGACTGGGCATCATCTGCCTACTACACCTTGGCTGACGGCACAAAGGCTGTGAAGAAGTTCACCTATGCCATGACCCGTGCATCGTTGCAGGACGGTGCCGGTGCCAATGCCATCTGGAATATCACCAATGTGACCCGCTCTGATCGCCGTTACCTCTATAGCACTGTGGCATGGGCACAGGCGATGAGTGAAGACCCTGATGTCATCAGTTACATCCGTCAGCATGGTGCCGAAAAGTCTTCCCTGGTACATCCCTACTATGCTGAGAGTGATGCGGAGATTGCACAGAAGGTGCTGAACCTGCTGAGTATGAATACAGCAGCAAAGGGTGGCGACAACTACACGATGGCTTTTGGTGAGCCTGAGATGAGTGACAAGGACTACTACGACTTCATGGTGTGGCATCGTGGACTGGCAGTGCCTGCCGCTCGTAATTTGGATGATGCAACAGTGAAGCGTGGCAAGCAGGTGTTCAACCAAATTGGTTGTGCCACTTGTCATAGACCTTCATGGCAAACCAAAGAGGACAACTACTGGGTGGATAACAGCATCAAGGCATACGCTGAGAAGGAGGGGAAAGACCCGAACAGCATCTTGCCGAAGTTTGCCTATCAGACCATCTGGCCCTATACGGATATGGTGCAACATCGCCTCTTCATGGAAAACGACATCCGCACAGGATGGTGCCGCACCACTCCACTTTGGGGACGTGGTCTGTCACTCCGTCTGACTGGTGCCGAAGACCGTCTGCATGACTGCCGTGCACGTAACGAGATTGAGGCAATCATGTGGCATGCTTACAGCAAGCAGTCAGATGCCTACTCTTCTGCCAAGAAGTTCTATGAACTGAATAAGGAAGACCGCGATGCTGTGGTGAAATTCCTCCGCTCCATCTAACCAGCCCATGCGCTGGGCGATTGTTACCATTCGGGTTGAGACACAATAACGAAGGCGCTTTGACGTTATATATATAAGATGTTAAAGAAAGTCACATTCACACTTTATGCCATAGTCATCCTTGTGATGGCTATGGCTACTGTCGTTGAAAAGACGCAAGGGACTCCCTACGTGCTCGGCAACGTGTATGGCTCGTGGTGGTTTACGGGACTGTGGGCATTGCTGAGTGTGGGAGGCATCGCATACATCCTTCAACGAAAAGTGAAGAGAGTGAGTGTGCTGCTGCTCCACCTGTCTTTCGTCATCATTCTGGTAGGCGCATTGCTGACGCATCTGACAGCATGGCAGGGCACTGTGCATCTGCGAAAAGACCAGCCTGTCAAGATGTGCATGGTGGAAAGCGAAGGAATAGTGAAGGAACTGCCTTTCACCATCACATTGGACAGCTTCAACATCAAATACCATCAAGGGACGGAGGCTGTGGCGGATTATGAGTCACACTTTTCTATTCTGTGGACAACGGATAACAGTAAACAGGCAAGAGAGAATGGATTCGTTTCCATGAACAACATCTATGCTATGCGAGGCATACGCTTGTATCAAAGTGGGTATGACGAGGACGAGATGGGCAGTATCCTTGCCATCAACTGCGACATATGGGGCATTCCTGTGACGTACTTCGGATATGGATTGCTGTTCCTGTCCATGCTTCTTATATTGATTGACCCTAAAGGACGTTTCCGACAACTCATCAAGAAAGCCAGTGTCATGGTGCTGTTGCTGCTACCGATGCAGTTGCATGCCACTGAAACTTTGACGGAACAACAAGCGGATGCGTTCGGACATCTGTGTGTCAACTGGAATGACCGCATCTGTCCTGTGCAGACAATGGCATTGGACTTCACGCGCAAACTATATGGAAAGTCTTCATATAAGGGCTACACAGCAGAACAGGTGCTGTGTGGATTCATCTTCTATCGTGACGATTGGAGCAAGGAGCCTATCATCCGCATCAAGTCGGCAGAAGTGCGTGAACGACTTCACCTGCCAGAATACACATCAGTTTCGGCTTTGCTGAGGGAAGATGGGTATCTGCTTGGACGTTCCATACAGGAATATTACATGGGGAAGAACGACAAGTTCCATGAGGAGGTGATGAAACTGGATGATAAGGTGATGTTAATCATGCAGGTGTCGAGAGGAGAGAAGATGAGGCTCTTCCCATACGAAGGAAAGTGGTATGCTCCTACGGACAGCCTACCCGACACAATGGAGTCTGAACGGAAGAGTTACTTCCAGAACGCATTATTAATATTGAAATCATACATCACTGACAATCAGTCAGAAAATACAGATGATATGATGCAGAAGATGATGCGATACCAGCAGAAGTATGGGGCACATGACATACCTGCCCCCACCCGACTGAAAGCAGAACGTCTGTACAACAATATCCCGTTTGCCACCATCCTTTTCATGGTGTGCCTCACATTCGCCCTGCTGAGCCTGTTCCCATGGAAATGGGTGAGACGTATGTCTTTCATTGTACTGGCACTTGCGTTCACAGCACTGACTGTATGCCTGACACTTCGATGGCTCATCAGTGGTTACATTCCCATGACCAATGGTTACGAAACCATGATTGTGATGGCATGGATGATTATGTTGGCGTCCTTGCTGGTGTATCGGAAATTCCCTGTCATCCTCACTTTCGGACTTCTGCTTTCTGGATTCCTGCTGTTAGTGAGTCATCTCGGACAAATGGATCCGCAAATCACTCCTATTATGCCTGTGCTGGCATCACCTCTGCTCAGTGTGCATGTGAGTTGTGTGATGATGGCATACGGACTGTTTAGCCTCACGTTCATGTGTGGTATCTATGCTCTCATCGCCAAGAAGAAAGCAGAGGAAATGCACCTACTTTCACAACTCTTCCTCTACCCTGCTGAATTCCTGTTGACGGCTGGTATCTTTATCGGTGCCATCTGGGCAAATGTAAGTTGGGGACGCTACTGGGGCTGGGATCCCAAGGAGGTGTGGGCACTCATCACCATGCTCATTTATGCTATCCCCATGCACAGCACCTCGTTGACGTGGATGAGAAAAACATCACACTATCATTGGTATATGATTGTGGCATTCCTTGCTGTACTCATCACGTACTTTGGTGTGAATTTCTTCCTTGGAGGACTGCACAGCTATGCGTAAAAATGAAAAGTGAGAAGTGAAAGCGAAAAATGAAAAGCGAAAACTTTTGTTTTTCACTTAAAATGCTTACCTTTGCAGCCGATTATGGATTACAAGTCAAACAACATAGAAGAAATTGGTGTCAAGATTGAGTTGACGCGTTTCACGGCAGGTGAAGTGACTGAACTTCATGCCATCCTGCACGTGGAGCCTCGTAACGAGATGTTCAAGGCACAATTGGCTCGTCTGCAAGAAGGAGAGAAAGCATTGATGGAGATGGATGAGGTGAAGGATGCAAAGGTGGTATTCAAGCGTTACTTCCTCAGCGACGCCACGAATCAGGCACCTCTCATCGAGGAACAAGACAATTGCACTACTTCCTATATCCAGCAGCCCCCACTCGATGGGTCAAAAGTGGCTGTATGGCTCTATCTGCAAAGAGGTACAGACATCCGTCAAATGAAGGGTTCTACTGTGGTGAGCCACAATGGTTATCAGCACATCTGGACAATGGGGCTGATGGACAGCAGTGCAGACACGTCGTACATGCAAACATGGAAAACCCTGCTTGCCTACATTGACACCTTGAAAGAGTTTGGCGCCACCCTCGAACGCAACTGCATCCGTACATGGTTTTTTGTGCGTGATGTGGATACACAATACAACGGGCTCGTCAAATCACGTCGGGAATGCTTCATGGAGCAGGGACTCACACCCAACACACATTTCATCGCCTCAACAGGTATCGGTGGCACTCCTGCTGATCCGAAGGCATTGGTGCAGATGGGCAGTTATGCCCTCACGGGATTTGAGCCTGAACAGCAGCGTTACCTCCATGCCCTCACCCACCTCAACCGCACCATTGAATATGGTGTGACTTTCGAACGTGGTACACTGATGCAATATGGAGACCGCAACCACGTGTATATTTCGGGTACAGCCTCCATTGACAATCACGGAGAGGTGCTCCATGTAGGGGATGTGAAGAAGCAGACACAGCGTATGTGGGAAAACGTTGAGAAACTGCTGGAAGAAGGTGGCATGACGTATGATGACGTGATGCAAATCATCGTCTATCTGCGTGACTGTGCCGACTATGAGATTGTGAAACAGATGTTTGACGAGAAATTCCCGAATATGCCATACGTCATCACACTGGCACCTGTATGCCGTCCCACATGGCTGATAGAGATGGAGTGTATGGCTGTAAAGAAAGCCAACAACACCTTCAAAAATTTCTAAGAGTTATTTCTTTTCCGTTTTCTTGCTGACAGGTACATCGGTCATATCACCTTGAATGAAGATGCGCGCCATGTCCTCCTTGCAGTTGGAAAATACTTGGATGTTCTTCTTGAAACGTCCTGGCATCTTGTTGGAACCATCGTAAGTGACAGTGATTTCGCCTGATGCACCAGGAGCGATGAAGTCTTTGGGATAATCAGCCACCGTGCATCCACAAGAAGCATGAACAGCAGTGATGACCAGTTTGGCATCGCCTACGTTCTTGAACTTGAACGTGCATTTCTGTACTGGGTCATCCATGGAGAAGGTGCCGAAATCAATGGTTGTCTTCTCGAATTTGATTTCTGGATATTTCTTGGCCTGCATGCCAAGTGCCATCGTGAAAATGGCAATGAACAGTAAGAGTTTCGTCTTCATATTCTTTGTATTTATGTTGATTTTGATGCAAAGGTAGGAAAAAACTATCAACTCCTGACGCCCAACTCCCATTTTTTTCGTATCTTTGCACGATTTTTGTATTATTTAACCACATGGATTGGGGAGATACATTAAAAACGTAAAACAAATTAAACGAACATAACAAATGAATAAAAACACGTTAACAGCTTTTGTGCTGATGGCATTGGTGGTTTTCGGCTTTATGGCATACGAGAACTATGCCCGTCGTGAACAGATGGCAGAACAAGCAGTGCTGGACTCGATTGCACAGGTGGAAGCACAAAAGGAGGCTAAGGTAAAACTGAAAGAGCAGGAAAAGAAGGCAGAGGAATTGGCAGACACGCTCAATCCACTGTTTGAGGCAAGGAAGGGAGCAGAAAGCACAACAGTCATCGAGAATGAATTGTTGCGTGTGACCCTCTCGACAAAGGGCGGTCAGTTGAAGAAAGTAGAACTGAAGGACAGCACTTACAAGAGTCGTGAAGGTGGCAACGTGGTGCTTTTCGATGGGAAAGACCAAAATATGAGCCTGATGCTGGATGGCAAGACAGCGAACATTGTAACGGATGAATTGTTCTTCACTCCTACAGATGTGACGAAGAATGGCGTGACGATGCATCTTCCTGTGGCTTCTGGCTCGCTGGATATCGCCTATTCACTCAAACCCAATTCGTACATCCTTGATATGGATGTGAAGGCTACGGGATTGGAGGGTTTCTTCCCTTCGAAGACAAAAGAGATGCAGATTGAGTGGACAGAAAACATGAAGCAACAAGAAAAAGGCTATGACTTTGAAAACCGCTATTCCACAGTGACCTACCGTGACGTGGATGGTGACACACATGAATTGTCAGTAAGCGGTGGCGATGAGGAAGAGGATGAGTTTGAGGAAAAAGTCAAATGGATTACATATAAGACACAATTCTTCAGTCAAGTGCTGATTGCAGACCAACCACTGACTGTGAACAATATGTCATCGGAATACCTGGAAAAAGGCTCTGGCTACTTGAAAACGTACAAGACTGCATTTTCTGCTGAGTTTGACACGAAGGGTGTGAATCCGACAAGTTTCCACCTCTATCTGGGACCTAACAAGTTTTCCACATTGAAAGAGAATGAGAAGTTGTTGGAGTCAAGCGGTGACCTTGACCTGCAATCGTTGGTATATATGGGTTGGCCTGTCATCAAATGGATTAACCGCTTCATCTTCCTCTATGCATTCGACTTCCTGACAAGTCTGGGCTTGAACATGGGCATCGTGCTTGTGCTGTTGACACTCATCGTGAAGTTCTTGGTATTCCCATTGATGAAGAAGAGCTATATTGCTTCTGCCAATATGCGCGTGTTGCGTCCGAAAATGGACGAGATCAATGCGAAGTATCCGAAGAAGGAGGATGCCATGCTGAAACAGCAGGAAGTGATGAAGCTCTACAGTGAATATGGTGTAAGCCCAATGGGAGGATGTCTGCCGATGCTGATACAGATGCCTATCTGGATTGCACTCTTCAACTTCATCCCGAACTACATCGAGATGCGTGGTGAATCATTCCTCTGGGCTGATGACCTCTCCACCTATGATGACATCATCAACTGGGGCGTCAACATCTGGGGTATTGGTGACCACTTGTCACTCTTTTGTATCCTGTGGTGTGTATCAACAGTCATCAATTCCATCATCACCCAGCGTCAGCAGCAATATGCCATGACACCTGAGCAACAGCAACAGATGGGCATGATGAAGTGGATGACTTATCTAATGCCGGTTATCTTCTTCTTCTCGTTCAACAGTTACAGCGCAGGTTTGAACTGGTACTACTTTATTTCAGGTCTCGTAAGCATCATCATGATGTGGTTCCTTCGCAAGACAACAGATGATGACGAACTGCTCCGCAAACTGGAGAAGCGTCATGCAGAACGTAAGGCAAATGCAGGCGATAAGAAGAAAACTTCGAGCATCATGGAACGTCTGCAAGCCATGCAGGAGAAGCAGATGGAAATTCTGAAACAGCAACAAGAAAGTAGAAAGTAGTTTTAATCTATAACCTCTAAACCTTTATAAAAAGATGGCACAAAAAGGACATCCTAAGGGACTCTACCTGCTCTTCGTTACAGAGATGGCAGAGCGTTTCAGCTACTACGGCATGAGGGCGCTCTTTGTGCTTTACCTCGTGGCGGCATTCTTCAACAGTGCTGATGCAAGTCAAATCTATGGTTCATACACGGGACTCGTCTATCTCACACCCCTCTTGGGTGGTTATATTGCTGACCGCTACTGGGGTAACCGTCGCAGCATCATTGTTGGTGGCATCGTGATGGCAATAGGCCAGTTCTTGATGTTTGCTTCAGCATGTGTCGTGCAGCAAAGCATCTTCTCTGACCCAGCAACAGGAGGTGTCATCAGCAACTCTGTCAACAACGGGCTGGCAATGACGCTCATGTTCATTGGTTTGGGCGCACTGATCATTGGTAACGGCTTTTTCAAGCCTAACATCTCAACGATGGTAGGTGACCTCTACGCTCCACAAGATCACCGTAAGGATTCTGCCTTCACTATCTTTTATATGGGTATTAATACAGGCGCATTGATTGCTCCTCTGGTATGCGGATCAGTTGCTGCCGACGGTAATTGGATGAATCCTGGTGCTTTCAAGTGGGGCTTCTTTTGTGCTGGTGTAGCAATGATTGTGTCGGTGGCTGTATTTATGATAGGTAAAAAGAAATTCCTCACCACCCCTGATGGTCTTGCTATTGGTTTACCCCCTTCTCAAAGTCAGTTGATACAACTGAAAGATCAGCAGAAGGAGGAAGAAAATGCTGTTCAGAATGTAACGAAAGCCAAGAACTCGCCACTTCGTTTGTGGGGATGTCTCATTGGTGCCATCGCTCTTTTTGTGGTGTTCTCACTTGACGTAGACAATTTCAATGACTATATTTCTGCTGCCATCTACGCTATCTCTATCGCCCTTCCCATCTTCATCATTACAGACAAAGGACTCACCAACGTGGAGAAACAGCGTATT
>JBGUGM010000255.1:0-6071 GCA_045111535.1 Bacteroidaceae bacterium | reverse complement strand
TTCAAGGAATCCATGCCCCAAAGTATTATAAACCTTGAACGCGGCACCAATAATCTTGTAACCTTCCTCCTTATATATAATCATCTTTATTTATTTTGTTTTGAACACGACTTTTTTTGTTTAGAACGCGAATCTTTTTTTCGAACACGAATTACACGAATAGACACGAATTACACGAATAGACACGAATATATATCAGGATTCGTTAGATTCGAGAGATTCGTGTTCGTTTTAATCACTCGTGTTCGTTCTTATCATCCGTGTTCGTATTTAATTCTCAATTCTCAATTAGTGTTTCATCCTCTCCCTGAGTTCTCCACCATCTCCCTCACCAACTCATTAAACCGCTTCGCCTCCATCAACTGCTCGATGGTCAGGTGCATACGGTATCGCCAGTAGTGCCGTGGTCGGGCAGGGATATTGATGCGCTCCCCGTTCGGGTCAGGCAATCGCAGTTCCTCATCCATCGACAGCCAGTCCTGCAACGACAGCAGGGTCAGTGCTGACGGGCAGAACAAGTGAGCCGACACAATCTCCTCGCACAGCCATCCCGGAGCAGGGTGGGGAGCCGTGCCGTCCTTGTACAGGGCATTGTTGTAGAATTGCTGTGCCCTGTCCACATCCTCGTCCCACCACTGGCGCAGAGGCGGCATGTCATGTGTGGCGATGGTGGCAACCGAACGGTAGGGGTTCTCCCACAGATGTCCGAATTGCAGGTAAGGCGACTTCGGCATCGTCTGAATCTCCAGCGACAGCATCTTCAGGTCGTTCATCACCCATCCCACACTCTCGGGCACCATGCCCAGGTCTTCGGCACATACCAGCATCCTCGTCGATTGCGTCAGGATCGGCAATTTCTTCATCGCCTCGTCATACCAGAACTTGTTATGTCGGTGATAGAAGTATTCGTTATAGAGGCAGTTGAACGCCTCCTTCTCATGCAGCAGCAGCGACTCATACACATAGTCCTTCTGAGCCGAGATGCGTGGATGATACATCTCCGGCTGCTTCCTGTCAGGAATGAACAGCACACACGAAGCCAACTCATACAGCCCGTCCCTCAGGGCGATGCTGTCCTCATCCGTCTTGCCGTAGAAGGCAGCCTCAATCTTGCGCTGGCTGGCATACTCGTCCTTCAGGTCATAACGCCCGTCATATCGTGGCTTCAGGTAGATGCTCTTCACGATGTCCTTCCGATACCCGAAAATCTGATCCAGCGTCCAGTCCGTGATGTAGGGGCGTGTCATGTACTCCGCATTGAAGCGCATGCCGTAACTCTCAATCTCGTCCACCGACATCGGCAGGGAAGGGGAGAACTGTCCCAGCAGTCCATGCACCGAATGCATTGGAATGTCCCAGATGCGGAAGAAACCCAGCACGTGGTCAATGCGGTAGGCATCGAAATACTCAGCCATCTTCTGGAATCTGCGAATCCACCAGCGATAGCCCTCCCGTGCCATCGCCTCCCAGTTGTAGGTCGGGAAACCCCAGTTCTGTCCGTTCTTCGAGAAGTCGTCAGGTGGTGCACCAGCCTGTCCGTCCAGGTTGAACAGATGTGGCTCCGACCAAGCCTCCACACTGTCGCGCGAGATGCCGATGGGAATGTCACCCTTGATGATGACCCCCTTCTTCCGAGCCTCCGTCCTCACCGCCAGCAACTGCAGGTGCAACTGGTACTGCACGTAATAGAAGAACGCCACCTGCTCATATGCCTTGCCTCGCTTCGACACGAGCCGCTCCACTTCCTTCTGATTGTATTGGCTGTATTTCGGCCATTTCCCGAACTCAGCCGTCTTGTATTCATCCCTCAGATACGAGAACGCCGCATACGGAATCAGCCAGTCCTTGTTCTCTGCAAAGAACGCCTTGAACCCGCTGCTCTCCAGCACCTCCTTCCCCTCCTGGGCATACGCCATCCGCAGGTACTCCATCTTCAGCCCGATCACCTGCTCATAATCCATTTCCTTCAGCGCATTCACCCGCTGCTGCCTCATCATGAACTTCTCCATCGCCAGTTTATCCTTCAGTCGTGGCAGCGCATTCAGGTCACAATAGAGCGGATGCAGGGCAAACACCGAAATGGCGTTGTACGGGTACGAATCCTGCCACGTGCCCATCGTCGTCGTGTCGTTGATAGGCAAGATCTGGATGGCATGCATCTTCGTCTTCACTACCCACTGGATGAGTGCCTTCAGGTCACCGAAGTCACCCACACCATAACTCTTAGCCGAGCGCAGCGAGAACACCGGAATCACCACACCCGCCACCTTCCAACTGTCACGGCTCAGCGTCAGACGCTCATCCGTCTTGATCCACATCTGCTTCGCCTGCAACCTCGGACACACCACCTTCCTGTTCTCCCCCTCTTCCCATCGCAAGATGTGGTTATCCTTATCCACCACCACATATTTATACTCCACCTCCTCAAACAGCAACTCCGCATCGATGTTCACCGCCCACTCCTGCAAGTTGATGAGCGCCATCCGCTTCGCACGGCTCCACTCACCCAATTGAGGCGTGCTGCCGCACACCGCCAACCACTCACCCTTCCTCAACCGAGGCTCCACCACGCGCAACTGCAACGTGGACGCATACAGCGTGTCAATGGCATCACATCCATCCGGCACCGCGCCCACGCACTCCGTATAGGCAGACGAGAACAGCGGCTGGTCCTCAGGGATTGGACGCCACATGTCGCTCAGCACATAATTGTTCGTCACCCCGTCAAATGCCACCTTGTGAGGCGCCACCTCCCATTCCGTCCACACCAGTTTCCCGTCGCGGTACATCGCATACTTATACTCGATGCCCACCTCCTTCGTCGGTGCAGCCACCTCCAGTGTCATCTCGCCGTTCCACATCTTCCCATCCTGGGTGCCCAGAGGCAACTCCTCCACAGCCCTCTTCTGACCGCGCTTATCCACCACCCACAGTTGCACACGCAAATCCTCCCCCCATCGGGTACGATACTCTATATTAAAATGAATCTTCATCATATGTGTTTTTGTTTTGGGGGACAAAGGTAGTGAAAGCTGAACACAATACAAAATAAAATCGTTTTTATTTTTATTGTTGAGGCGCATCCTACGTTCGAACGTAGTTCAACGTACGATTAATCGAGGACAATACAAAATAAATTCGTATTTATTTTTATTTCCGAGATGCAGCCTAACTTCGGCGAAGCCAACGGTAGTGCAGCCTACGTTCTTTCTCCACGTTGTTACGAAAGCGCAAGCGATGACGGCGAAGCCAACGTTACGAATAAGACCCTTCTTCGGCGAAGCCAACGTACGATTAAGTGAGAGTAATTCCAAAACTTTCTTTTAATTTTCTTTTTTAATTTTTGCTTTAATTTTGAGCGCAGCGACCCTCTCTCCACATCCCGCATGGCTAATTGTCAATTCTCAACTCTCTTTTTCCCCTTTTTTCTTTTTCATATAAAAAAACTCCGTACCTTTGCACCTCATTGTGCCGCCCAATGAACGATTGGGCAGATTCCTCCTAGATGAAATCCTGCAAGGAGGAAACTTTGGACAGTATGATGCCCGTGTGAAACATGACGGTTCACAACTGTCACGCAATATCCAACGCCTCAAACGTGACCTCCGCCTGCTCCGATACTTTCCCTCAGAATGCCTGTGGGAACCGGTATTCAGAGTGTACCACTTCTTTTGGAGGGTGGCACATCGTTGAGTGGTTAGGAACCACGGACAACCGTCAACAGACAACGGACAACGGAGGGCGTAGTGAGAGGGGTCGCTGCGCTCAAAATTAAAAGAAAATTATATATAAAATTAAAGGAAATGAAAGGGAACGAACACGAATAAAACAGACAACGGACAACAGACTACCGACAACAGACTACCGACAACAGACAACAGATTGTTGTAAGTGAGAGGGGAGAAAATGGGCGGGAAAGTGGTTTCCTGCTCATTTTTTTTGTATCCTGCACTTAATTTTTAAGTTAATTATTTGTTTGTTTGAAAAAAAGAGCATACTTTTGCAGAAAATAACTTAAAGGTTAAGAAAGAAACGGTTATAGGGATGATGAAACAAGAATATAGTATAGAACTGGTGGAAGAGTATGAAAACATCAATTTCTACAGCATCCACCTTCAAAACGAGGAACTGACGGAACTGGAGAATTTCTTTGTGAAGTTTCCTGAAGGGTGTGAGTATGATGAAGAAATAGATGTGGTCATCTCTTGGTTGGACAAGATTGCAGAGAAAGGTGCATTGGAGCGTTACTTCCGTCCAGAGGGGAATTATGGTGATGGTGTGGGCGTGATTCCCATCGATGTTGGGAATAAGGATTCGGTTGTATTGCCTGAGACTGTCGGATAAGATTCTTGTCTTTGGGAATGGAGGTGTGAAGGATGCTGCCAGATGGGAAGACAGTGAGACGTTGGCACCATACGTGAAACTGCTTATCGATACGAGCAGGTTTGTCTCATCAAGAATCAAGGACGGCACTATCGTGCTGGTCGATAAGGAAATAGTTGGCAACTTAAATTTCTCGAGATATGAAAAGGAGCAACATTCTTGAAGAAAGACGGAAGAGGGTGGATCCGGAGATCCGCAAGTCCGTCAGTTTGTCCTTCCAGATAGTGGACAGGATTCACAGTGTTTTGGCTGCCAAAGGTATGAAACAGAAAGACCTTGCAGCCCTTTTGGGGAAGAGTGAAGCAGAAATCAGCAAATGGATGCGTGGCACCCACAACTTCACGATTGATACGCTGGTTTCCATCGAGGAGGCGTTGAATGCCCCTATCGTGCAAGTGTTTCAACGTGAAATGGGAAACATGGGGTGTAGAGAGAGGGGTCGCTGCGCTCAAAATTAAAAGAAAATTATATTAAAATTAAAGGAAATAGAAGGGAACGAACACGAACCTTTAGCTCGGCGTAGCCAATCGCACGAACTATATTGTTGAGCGATTAGTGGTTAGCGAAGAAAAGGAAGAAATGGCGAATGCTGTTTCTTCCTTTTGTTTTGAAAAGTGAGGCGTAAAAATTGGTTGAACGACAGTGGTTATATCTATTCATTGAGCAGCAGTATGGCATAATGACACCTAGGTGAGTGGCGTTCGCGCAACTAGGTGTCTTTCGTAAGGACATACAGCTTTGTTCCAGTGTCTGCATGGTAGATGTTCCAGTCACAGGTTGTCGGCTATTGAATACTCGGAGTGAAACAAAGCCTTCGGCTATAGAACCGAAGGCTTTGGCTGTTTAGTTCGAGGGCTTTGGTTTTATAACCGAAGGCTTTGATCTTGTAATCGAAAGTTTTTTATGAATTGATTGGGTGGTTATAAGGAAATTTACGTCTTGTGGCTGTCATATCAATATTATATTGATGGTACAAAATTACACAATAATGTTGGAATCCCCAAATTTATTTCCCAGAAAATGGGCGGGAAAGTGGTTCCCTGCTCATTTTTTTGTCTGTTGTTGAAAAAAGTGGGGAAAAACTTGTAGGTATCGAAAATAATGATGATATTTGCAACGACAAATCATAAGTGGTATGAAAGAAAAGGTGTATACAACATTCGAGGAGGAAGAAGGTAAGAATATTTTACACGAGCCTGCTGTGGCATTTGCTGAGCCAGAAGTGCAGACTTTGCCTCATGGCATCGGGTATGCCCATATTGTGAATGGCACACTGCAAATCACACCTGACATGGAAGAGGAAATTGCAGAGGCAGAACGTGGTGAGACGGTGTCGATGAATGAGTTTAACACCATGTTCGCAAAATGGCTCGCATAATAGATTTTGGCCGCCGTTTTACGGTTCAACTCCAAAAGATTCTCACTTTCTACGATGAACGGAATGGGTCTGATGCCTATAGCCGCCGTTTGTTGCAATGTCTGATGGAGGATATCAGTCATGTGGCAGAAATGCCAACGGCAAGCAGCCCATCCACGCGTGATGATGTTCGCTTCATCCATGTGATGGGATTTATTGTTATATTTTGTTATGATGCAAACAAGGTGACGATGTTAAGCATTCGTTCGTCACGTAGAAAACCATTGAAAGTTTATCAGAAAAAATAAACAAGAATATGGACAAGAGAGGA
>JBGUGM010000254.1:0-3808 GCA_045111535.1 Bacteroidaceae bacterium | reverse complement strand
ACTTGCGAAGGACATGTACAAATGCATGTGGCGAAGAGGTAATAATGGATATGGAAGGTGTAAAACACAAAAGAAGCACATCCATTGGACATGCTTCTCTATTGTCTTTATATTGTTATGCTACATGTGGTGAGTTTTATCACCCTCTTCGTGCCTGTTCGATGAGTGCTTTCTGCTGGTCGGTCAGATTGGCAGGAATAGTGACATCGAAGACAATGATGAGGTCTTTGGGTGTGCCGTCACTCTTGGTGCCGCCCTTCCCTTTCAGACGTACTTTCTTGCCCGGCTGGGTGCCTGGTGCCACTTTCAGTTTGTATTTGCCATAGGAACTGCTGACGATGAGTTCACCACCGAGGATGGCTGTCCACACGTCAATGGACACATGGGCTTCCACTTCTGAGGGTTCGGCAGGACGACGTGTGGCACGTGCACGACGGCTACCCATGCTGCCAAATATCTGCTGGAAGAAGTCACTCATGCCACCTTCTCCGCTCATGTTGAAGGAGAAGCCTTCGAAGGGATTGCCTCCCCCACCACCTGTGCCGAAGCCTCCGAACTGCTCTGCCTGTTTCCAGTTCTCACCATATTGGTCGTACTTGGCACGCTTCTCAGGGTCGTTGAGCACTTCGTATGCCTCGTTCAGCATCTGGAACTTCGCCTTGGCTTTGGGGTCGTCAGGGTGAAGGTCGGGATGGAACTGCTTGGAACGCTTGCGGTATGCTGACCTTATGTCCTTCTGTGGGGTGTCCTTGGGGATGCCCATCACTTTGTAATAATCAATAAATGCCATAATTTCAGTTGTTTTTTTGTAGAAATAGCACAACAAAAAAGATGCCAATGATAATAATTGACAGTTGATAGTTGACAGTTGACAATTTTTCCTTAACTTTGCAAGCTGTATGAGCACAGAGACGAAACATTTGAAAATCATCTTCACGACGGACGTGCACGGAAATTACTTCCCGTATGACTTCCGACATGACCACTGGGGCAAGGGAAGTCTCCAGCGGGTGCATGCGTTTGTGGCGAAGGTGGTGCAGGAGAGTCCTGGCAATACGCTTTTGATAGACGGTGGCGACATGCTGCAAGGTGAGCCGACTGCCTATTACTTCAACAATCATTGTGAGAACTCGCGTCACAGGGTGGCTGACATCTGCAACTACATCGGTTATGATGTGGCTGTGATTGGCAACCACGACATCGAGATGGGCAAGCACATCTATGACAAGTATGTGAAGGAGTGCAGTTTCCCGATTCTGGGTGCCAATGCCATCAACATCGCAACGGGTGAGCCTTATTTCCAACCTTACGAGGTGTTCTACCGTCAGGGCTTGAAGATTGCGGTGATTGGCTTTATCACCCCTGCCATTCCTCATTGGATTCCGAAGGAGATATGGAAGGGACTACGTTTTGAGGATATCCGCGAGAGTGCCGAGTATTGGGTGAAAACGGTGAAGGAGGAGGAGAATCCTGATTTCATCATCGGATTGCTGCATTCGGGCATGGATGAGGGCATCGTGACAGAGGCTTACAAGGAGAATGCCACCCGTGAGACGGCAGAGAATGTGGAGGGCTTTGACCTGATTCTCTATGGACATGACCACGCCAGCAACATGGAGGAGGTGACCACCAAGGGAGGAAGGAATGTGCCATGCATCAATCCTGGCTGTTATGCGTATAGTGTGGCGGTGATTGACGTGGATTTCCGCATCAATGAACAAGGGAAGGTGACCAGCCACGAGACGCTGTGCACCCTCAACTATATCGGTACGTTACACAATCAGCATGCCAATTCGTTCCGACGCCATTTCTCTTATCCGTTCCATGAGGTGAAGCGTTTTGCCTCGCAGAAAATCGGCACGTTCCTCAACCGTGTGGATGTGACGGATGCTTATTTCGGTTCCTCGGCATACATAGACCTGATTCAAGCCCTGCAACTGAAGGTGAGCGGTGCCGACCTCTCATTCAGTGCCCCACTCTTCTTCAACGCTTCCATCGAGGCTGGCGACATCAAGGTGAGCAACCTTTTTGACCTTTACCGCTTTGAGGATCATCTCTACACATTGTTGCTGACGGGAAGGGAAATCAAGAGCTATCTGGAAATGAGTTATGCGGCATGGACACAGCAGATGCACTCGCCCAGCGACCCGATGCTGCTCATCAGTCCGATGAAGAGCAATCCCGAACGCATGGGATTCAAGAACTTCATCTTCAATTTTGACTCGGCAGCAGGCATCTACTATGAGGTGGATGTGACCAAGCCTGAAGGCGAGAAGGTGAACATCCTGCGCATGGATGATGGCAGACCTTTCCAGATGGACGAGACTTACACGGTGGCGATGACTGCCTATCGTGCCAATGGTGGTGGCGAACTGCTTCCGAAAGGTGCTGGACTGTCGAAGGAAGAGATGGATTCGCGCATCCTGAGTGTGAGCGAGCACGACATCCGCTACTATCTGATGGAATATGTAAAGGAGTTGGGCACCATTGATCCCCAACCCCAAAACCATTGGAAGTTTGTGCCTGAAGACTGGGTGGCACAAGCCAGTGAACGAGAACGTGAAATCCTCTTCGGCAATTCTACACCTGAAGAAGATTCCTTATAATTCCCCAAACTATAAATAGAATAATGTACACGCGTGCAAGGACAGGATGCTCCACTGCACGTATGAAGTTGTCGCCACGCGGTATCCGTTTCAGCACTTCTGCCACCAACAAGGCAATCACATACGGGATGCTGACTACAAAGAAGTAGTTGTATGACAAGGCTTCAGCAAAGCGCCCATGCAACAGGGCATGGAGAGCACGTTGAAGTCCACATGCAGGACAACTCCACCCCGTCAACAGACGGAATGGACACTTGGGCATCCACGCATATTTGTTTGGATCGAATAGCGTGTAAACGACAATACCCCCCACCAACAGCAGGAGGAACAGCACCAACCAAAAGATGTTATTCCTGGACTTAGTTGAATCCACCTTTCATGGAAGCAAAGATAGCGGCTCCGTAGATGAGGAAATAGATGATACTAATCACAAGGGATGCCACAATACCGATAACGGACCAAGTACGAGCACTCTTGGCTGCGGAAAGCGCTCCGGCATAATCACCTGCAAAATAGAGCCCATCCACTTTCGATGCATAGACAATGCCCACGATGCCCAATGGCAAGCAACAGAAAACGGTGGTCAGTACAGCCAATATCATGTTGTTGCCTGGTTTTGGCATGGCTGGCTGTGAGGTGCCAGATGGATTGGTCTGCACATACACCACAGATTGAGGTGCCGCTTGTTGTGCTGGTTGGGGTGCTGGCTGAGGCGCTACTTGCTGAGCAGCATAAGATGGTGTTGGTGGTGTTGCTGGTTGCGCAGCAGGTGCAAAGAAAGATGCCAGTTCCTGCACCTGACCGGCAGGTGCCCACTGAGCCATACCTTCTGTCCACACCAATGTGTTGGCATTCACGCCCAAAGCCGTTAATTGACTGGCTTCCACAGGTCCCTTTTGTTCATTCTGTGGAGTAAGATAGAAATATTGTCCCATAAGTTATATAATAAATGGTTTTAAGTTTTCAGGTTTAGTCGAACAGAGCGCCCATGGATGCAAAGACAGCAGCAGCGGCAAATAAGAAATAAAAGATAACAAAAAGTACTGCTACTCCTATGGACACCACAATGCCTACGATAGACCATTGGTGAGCATTCTTGGAGGCAGTAAGTGCTCCGGCATAATCGCCTGCATAATAAAGTTCGTCCACTTTCGATGCATAGACAATACCCACAAGACCAAAAGGCATACAAAGCAGGACAG
>JBGUGM010000253.1:0-1548 GCA_045111535.1 Bacteroidaceae bacterium | reverse complement strand
CATCAAACTTCTCGCCTTTCAGGGCCAGGAAGATGCTGTCCTCAGGACAGTCGCGGCTATCCGTTGTGATGCAGGGATGCTGCTGATAGAGATGATACAGTTCTTTAATATCCATTTGTGAGTTTATACTAATTCAGTTTCTTGACGGGGAAGGTGAAGTACGTGTCAGGGAACGGCTCGTCCTTCAGGGTGAAGTGCCACCACTCTGTGGGGAAAGGCTTGAAGCCGTGACGCATCATGGCTGCACGCAGGATCATGCGGTTGTTAAACTGCTCAGGGGTGATGCTCCTATTAGCAGGACTCTTACTATTATCGCCAGTATATTCGCCTGTCTCAGGGTTGCCGCAGAAGTCAGGATGACTCTCTGGGCCAAACCAGTCGAAGGTGCCGCCCATGTCCACCTCCTTCTCAGTGGTCATGTCGAAGAGCGTCAGGTCGAGTGTTGAGCCACGTGTGTGTCCACTTCTCTCGCAGATATACTCCTGTGGAAAGAGTACCTCCTTGGTGAGGTCTGGATAGAAATAGTCTTTCATCAGCGTGTCGGCAATGTCGGCACCCCAACGCATAAAATGGTCGACGCCCATCTGCGGACGATAGGCATCATAGATTTTCAGTCGGTAGCCCTGTTCCTTCACATCATTGCTCACAGCCAGCAAACTGTCGGCAGCGGCCTTTGTCAGCAGGGCCGTGGGTTCCAGATAACCATCAATACGTGTGCCCACGAAGTTGTAAGTGCCAAAGTAGCGAATCTCCAGGATGGCATCGGGCACCACATCGGTGAGGTTCACAAACTGACTGCTGTCTTCCGTGGGGTCAACAGCAGAAGCTTTGTCCTCCGAAGAACAGGCCATCGTAGCCATGATGCCACAAATCAGGATGATGGCGCTGGCAAGTGTGAATGCTGTTTTTTTCATGTGACAATGATTTGATGGGTTATACTGATTGCAAAGTTACAACTAATTTTTCTATTCCGTCACGTTTCCACAAAAAATATTGAAAACATTTGGCTATATTTATCAAAAAACGTACCTTTGCAGAACGATGAATTATACACTGAATATGAAAGGCCAACTGATGGATTTGTCAGAGCCAAAGGTGATGGGAATCCTGAATGTGACGCCCGACTCTTTTTTCGCAGGCAGTCGCAAGCAGACTGAGTATGATATTGCCCAGAGGGCTAACGAAATAATAGAACAGGGTGGTGCCATGATCGATGTGGGCGCCTATTCCACCCGTCCTGGTGCAGCTGAAGTGAGTGCCGAGGAAGAGATGCGCCGTTTACGTATGGCCTTGGCAGTGGTGAGGCGCGAACAGCCCAACGTGCCCTTGTCGGTTGATACGTTCCGTGCCGATGTGGCCCGGATGGTGGTCGAGGAGTTTGGTGCCGACATCATCAACGACGTGGGTGAGGGTAACGACCCAGACATGTTTCGCACGGTGGCTCGTTTGCAGGTGCCCTATATCCTGATGTCTGTCCAGAAGGATTTGCACGACACGCTGATGGTCTTTGCCCAGAAAGTGCAGCAGTTGCGCGACCTGGGACAGAAG
>JBGUGM010000252.1:0-3607 GCA_045111535.1 Bacteroidaceae bacterium | reverse complement strand
CAGGTAGAAGCACACTTCACTTTTTCCTGGAACATGAGGTCAACGATGGCGTTCTGGAGCACTTCGGTATAGACCTCCATTTGTGGCATGTCGGGATTGCTTCCAAGTGCAAAGAGTATGGCGTTGGCAGTGGTGCCTACACCGCTTTGGAATGGCAGGAAGCTGGGAGGAATGATGCCACGTTTCTTTTCGCCCATAAGAAAGTTTGCCACATTCTCACCAATCTTGTCGGTGATAGGGTCAGCATCCTTGAAGGCACGTGCCTCGTCAGGTATGTTGCACTCCACCACGCCCACAATCTTTTTGGGGTCGAGTTGCAGGTAGGTGGTACCGATGCGGTCGGTCACCTTCTCGATGGGGATAGGCTTGCGATAAGGCGGGTCAAGTGGTTCATAGACGTCGTGCATGCCAATAGAATTGGCTGGGTGGAAAGCATTCAATTCAAGAATGATGCCCTTCTGTGCCAAACGTGCCACAGTGGGGGAGATACCGCCAGCGGCTGTGAGATACACCTTGCCGTCTTCTTCGATAGCACACACTTCGAGGATAGCCCAATCGACTTGACCGAGGAACCCGTAGCGAAGGTCTTGTGCCATCATGCCGAGATGGATGTCGTTGTAAGCGATTTCACCTGCATTGACATGTTTACGGAAGGTGGAATTGGTGGTGTAAGGAGCACGGTAGCGGATAGCCTGCTCGTCAGAAAGTACGCCGTCACAGGACTGACCTGTGGAGGCACCTGTGAAAATGCCAATTTGGTAGGGACGCCCTGCCTCATGCTCGGCATGAGCAATCTTGGCAATCTCTGCCGTCACTGCCTTAGGTGTGCCTGCTGGAGTGAAACCAGACAGGCCAATATTGTCTCCGTTCTTGATGAGTGCTGCAGCCTCTGCAGCGGTGATTCTTGTAAATGCCATAAAGCTTTAAGTATTACACAATTTTTCAAAATTTGTGCAAAGGTAGGTGTTTTGTTTGGATTGACAAAATAAGTGGCACAAAAACTGTTGTTCTGTGCCACTTTTTGTTTATATATGTATAGAATGTGTGTTTATTTGACGGGGTCAAAGTCATCATTAAGTATATCTTGCTTGTTTTTGGGCTCGTAGATGACCTTGTTGGCTCCGCTGGTGATTTGAACATACTCGGGATGCTCCTTGGCGAAGTTGTCGATGTAGCGGATGCGTTTCTGGTCATAGATTTCACGGACATTGATAAGGATGCCCGTCTCTTCCACATCGCCAAAGCCGTAGTTGATGGCTGTGCCAAACATCTTCATGGTGGGTGAGAGGCTCATGTAGGCATTGACCAGCGGTGGAATGTTGTAGCCAAGGGCACGTACCTCGTGGTTGAGAATCTTGTAGTCCTCCTTGAAGGAATCTTCGCAGAAGAGTTCCTCAAACTCCTTGGGATCATGTTCCAGTTCAAGGGGTTTGGTGGGGATGACAAGACCGTCCTTGTCGCCAAAATGCTTGCGCAGGAAATAGAGAATCATGTCACGTCCTTTGCGGTTGTAGCTGGGGTACATGGTCATTTTTCCGAAGAAATACCTGCAACCAGGCATGATGACAGCCAGAGCGCCGAGTCCATCCCAGAGGTTGTCGAGGGCAAAAATGGATTTTCCGTCAGAGCGGGTGGATTGATATTCGAGGGTGACGAACGAACGTCCCAACTCAATGGTGTATGGCATGTAGTCCTTGATGAATTCGTCAGAGAAGTGGAACATGTGGCTGGTGGCAAGGATGGGCTGACCTTTCTCGTCCAACTGGATGTCAGGACCGAGGATGTAGCGATAGCCACCAATGATTTCCGATGATTCAGGATTCCATACGATGAGTTGCTTGTAGGGATGCTCCATGGTGTCGAACTCGTCGAGGTCACAATCAAGACCCGTACCGCCACCTGCTGCACGGAAGGCAATCTCACGGAGACGGCCAATCTCGCGCACAACATTAGGGGCGTTTTGCCATGTCACCACGTACACCTCATTGTTGCTCTTGCTCGTCATGCGCAAGCGCTTGTCATCGGTTAGTTCTGATTTCAGCACCTCTTTGGGAATAGGTGCGATGATTTCTGCTTCCATATTTATTTTTTGTCCTTTTTCTTCATTATGTCGAGGCATGGCCAGCATCCAACTGATACACCTTCTCTTTCACCCACTGTGCCCATTCTATCGGGGTTCTCGACTTGTCGAACGTCTGCCATGGAATGGGTTCTCCGAACGTGACTGTGAAGGTCTTGCCTTGGTTCTTGTACATCTCGTCAGCCAAATAAAGCATGGCAATGTTGAATTTGATGTGCAAGCGTTTGCACCATCGGGCGATGTTGTAGAATCGGTCAGAGTTATGTCCTGAGAAGTGGATGGGAATCACATCCCGCTGATACTGCACGGACTTGGTAATGAAGGTCTTCTTCCACTCAATGTCTCGAATGATGTCGTCCTCTCCTTTTCGGGAACAGAGACCTGCAGGGAACATCACCACGTTTTTCGGTGATTGAAAAGCGGTTTCCACCATCTTGGGGAAGTTGCGGCTGTTTCGTCCCGTCTTGTTGATAGGTACACAGAGTGGTGCCAATCCCTTGAAACTCATCAGAATGTCATTGACGAGATAGACCATCTGACTATCGTACTTATGGCAGATAATGGAACCCAAGGCGATGCCGTCTTGCCCTCCGAGGGGGTGATTGCTTACGATGGTGAAGTAACGTCCTCCCTCATTGTCAGGCAGTGCATCCAGCCCCTCCTGAATGACTCCGTTGATGTTGGTCTGCACCTTGGTTGTGCAGTTCAGGTATTTGAGGCATCCGTCCAACCACTCAACGCCCTCTTGTCCTTTTCCTTCTCCACACAGATGGATGTTCATCCAGTCCTGATGAATGATGTTCTTCAACCATGTGACCAAAAATTTAGGAACAAACTTGGATTTCTTGCCGAGCTTGTCCTTTAAGACTTGGTCCACGTCCACCCGAAATTCTTCTCCTTCTATTGCCATAATACTGAAATGTCGTGCAAAATTATTAAATCTTTTTTGTTTTTTCAAAAAAAAGGGAACTTTTCATAAGATGAGCAGAAAAAAAGTCGTAACTTTGCACCGAATATGGTTATTCCATACCTAAATAAACAGCAATAAAAGATTATAATTGATATGAAAAGAGTTTTGTTGGCACTGGCACTTTGTTTGACCACAGCGGTGGGTGCCTTTGCGCAGATGTCAGATTCTCAGGTCATGGCATTTATCAAGAGCGAATCAGCAGCTGGTACAAGTCAATCTCAGATTGTAACGAAATTGATGCAGCGCGGTGTTCGAGTGGAGCAGATACGTAGGATTCGCAATCAATATGATGCACAGATTAGGAACAAGGGTGTTTCGGATGCAGCAGATGGCGCAGTTTCCATGGCATCAAGTCGTATGCAAGGAAATAGTGATGGAACATCTGCACAAGAAGTGACGACAGCTCGTCGTGGTACGACAGGAGAAATCCATACTGATGCAGCAGAAGAGCATGATGACGTAGAACGCGATGTGCAAGCTACACAGGATGTGCAGGGTGAGACTGCTGGTAAGAAGGTGTTTGGTCACGATGTGTTCAACCACCGAGTGGATGTGAA
>JBGUGM010000251.1:0-1508 GCA_045111535.1 Bacteroidaceae bacterium | reverse complement strand
TTCAAGATAATATCAAGGAAACAAATAAATTATTAACTATTTAAAAGGTAAAATTATGTCAGAAATTGAAAGCAAAGTAAAGGCTATTATCGTAGACAAACTCGGTGTTGACGAAGCAGAAGTTAAGCCCGAAGCAAGTTTCACCAATGATCTGGGCGCAGATTCACTGGATACCGTTGAGCTCATCATGGAATTCGAGAAGGAGTTCGGCATTTCTATTCCCGACGACAAGGCTGAGAAGATCGGTACTGTTGGCGACGCTATCGCTTACATCGAGGAGAACGCAAAATAAATTCATTTTGAATTAAGGATTGAAGAATTGAAAAATTGAAGTTCAGGCTTCATCCTGGATTCGTTTTTCAATTCTTCAATTTTTTATTTATATCAATTAACAAACTATGGAATTAAAAAGAGTCGTTGTAACAGGTCTTGGCGCAGTGACCCCCCTGGGCAACACCCCCGAGGAGATGTGGAACAACCTCCTGGCAGGCGTTAGCGGCGCAGCACCTATTACACTTTTCGACGCAAGCAAGTTCAAGACCCAGTTTGCCTGCGAGGTGAAGAACCTCAATGTGAACGACTATCTGGACCGCAAGGAAGCTCGCAAGATGGACCGCTACACCCAGTTGGCCATGATTGCTGCTAAGCAGGCCGTGAAGGATAGTGCCATGGATCTTGAGACCATTGATAAGAACCGCGTTGGTGTGGTCTTCGGCGTTGGTATCGGCGGCATCAAGACTTTCGAGGACGAGGTGACCTACTATGGTGTTCATCGTGAGGATGGCCCCAAGTTCAACCCCTTCTTCATTCCTAAGATGATTGCCGACATCGCAGCTGGTCAGATCTCTATCCAGTACGGTTTCCATGGCCCCAACTATATCACCTCATCAGCATGTGCCTCATCAAGCAATGCCCTGGCCGACGCCTTCAACCTCATCCGTTTGGGCAAGGCCAACGTCATTGTGACTGGTGGTGCCGAGGCAGCCATCTGCGAGACAGGTGTTGGCGGTTTCAACGCCATGCACGCTCTGTCAACCCGCAACGATGAGCCCCAGAAGGCCAGCCGTCCATTCAGTGCCAGCCGTGATGGTTTCATCATGGGCGAGGGTGCCGGCTGTCTGATTCTCGAGGAGTTGGAGCACGCCAAGGCACGTGGTGCCAAGATCTACGCCGAGATGGTAGGTGCCGGCATGAGTGCCGATGCACACCACATCACCGCCTCTCACCCCGAGGGTCTCGGTGCAAAGCTCGTGATGCAGAACGCACTCGAGGATGCAGGCATGCAGCCCGACGAGATCGACTACATCAACGTACACGGCACATCAACCCACGTGGGCGACATCTCTGAGGCCAAGGCCATCAAGGAAGTGTTTGGCGATGCAGCCTTCAAGTTGAACATCTCGTCAACCAAGTCAATGACTGGTCACCTGCTGGGTGCCGCTGGTGCTGTCGAGGCAATGGCCACAGTTCTGGCTGTCCAGAACGACATCATTCCTCCCACCATCAAC
>JBGUGM010000250.1:0-1510 GCA_045111535.1 Bacteroidaceae bacterium | reverse complement strand
CATCATGTTCTTCATGTTCAGCAAGTGAGACGAGTAGGTGGAGAGGTCATTCTCCAGACTCTGCTCGTCACCGATGTCGATGAAGATACTTTTGAAGATGCCGAAGAGACTGCTCTTCGCCACAGGCACGGGCATGCCGCATTGGAACATATATTGGAGCAATCCTGTTGTCTTCAGACATACGGACTTGCCACCTGCATTGGGACCAGAAATCAGCACGATGCGTTGCTTCTGTGTCAGCGTGATGTCAAGAGGAACAACCTTGCGTGGCGCTTCCTCTTTATGTTCTATATTATAGGCGTTGAACTTCAACTCCAATAATGGATGTACGGCAATGGACCAGTCGAGCACCTGCTTGTTCTCCATGCGTGGCTCGGTGCTGTTCGTGATGATGGCAAACTTCGCTTTGGCGCGGATGAAGTCGATTTGTGCCAAGAACTCATAACTGAACAGCATATCCTCCACTTCGGGGCGTACCGTCTGCGTGAACTCCATCAGGATGCGGTTGATTTCCTTCCTTTCCTCACTCTCCAGTTCACGAATCTTGTTGTTTGCTTCCACCACCTCAGCAGGCTCGATGAACACCGTTCTTCCTGTGTCTGACTCGTCATGCACGATGCCACGAATTTTCCTTTTCATCGCGGGAGCCACAGGGATGACCAAGCGACCATCACGCAGGGTGGGGGACACGTCCTTGTTGAGCAGACCCTCATCTTTTGCCGACTTCAAGATGTTCTGCAAAGCCCTCGACACACTTCCTGCTGTCGAAGCCAGTTCCTTGCGAATCTGCAACAATGCAGGTGATGCGGTATCTTTCACATGCCCATATTTATCCAAAATCTGGTCAATGCGTTTCACCATCTGCGGATAAGTCTTCACGTCAGTAGTCAGAGCATAGAGGTAAGGAAACGTTGGGATGGTGTGCTCGTCATCCGAGCAACGACACAGGAACGTATGGATGGCCACAATGGTTTGGAGTGAGCGTTGCAGGTTGAACAGTTCCTCCACCTCCAGGCAAGTGTTTTGGATGCGGATGCGTTTCAGCGATGGACGCACATCGAAGAAGTTCTGATCAGGGAAATCCTCCTCCTGCAGGATGCGCACAAACTCCATAGTTTGCTTCACCTGCCTACGGATGTCGTCAAAATGGACAGAGAAAGTCATATCGCGTACCAGCCCTTCTCCCAATGTACACAGGCAAAGTGCAGAGAGCCGTCCCCTAATCTGGTCAAAACCAATCTTCTGTTCGTATGTATTTGGATAAATCAACGTCTTTTTGTCTTAGTTGAGTGCAAAGGTACAAAATTTAATTGACAATTGATGATAGACAATTGATAATTCATTATCTTTGCATCGATTTAGGCAAAAACAATTCATCACTTAATTTCAAACATCATGAAGAAAGTATTCTTTTCATTCGCTTTCATGGCAGCAGTTGCCACCGCTATGGCATCAAACGACAACACCTCCGTGCAGTCTTTCAACACCGTGGAGACAGAAACCGTAAAGG
>JBGUGM010000249.1:0-1712 GCA_045111535.1 Bacteroidaceae bacterium | reverse complement strand
GATATTGTCAAGAGGCTGAAGGTCTGGATTGATGCGTTCACAAAGCACATCCCATCTTGTCATGCCGGGGAACTTCTTCTGGTTTGGATGCAACTGGTGATTCCACTCATAGTTGTCTGCCAGATCATCAGCCACAAGTTCGTCAAAGCCGAAATACTCCTTGTCCTCATAGAGGTCGTTAGTCTCATCGCTGATCTTGATGTATTCCTGTCGCCACTTGCCTTTGCCGTAGAAACGTCCGATTCCCGCATGGTTCTTATGGATCACACTCCGCTTCTTCGCTCCGTTAAGAGGCTCGGCATACTTCTCCTGTGAGTTCTGTGGGGCGCAGAAATGAACGAACTTGAACACCTCACCTGCCTGAAGGAAACCTTCCTTATATTGTGTCATAAGGTGATTCTCAACCTCAATGGCTGCCGGCATTCCCCAGCCGTTCTCAGCAATCAGCCTGAACATGTTACGGAAGCAATCCACAACCAATCCTTCATCCTTCTTACGACCGTATGATGCACCTATCACACATTGGCTAACCACATCGTAGGCATAGTATGCGTGTACGCGCTGCTTGGTGTCCTTCAGTTTTCTTGTCAAATCCACGTCATCCATCGTTATCTGTGACAATGACCAGTCACCACCATGTCTGTGTACGTGTGGCATCTGTTCGTGCATGAAGGTTGTCCAGCTCGTAAGCGACTTCTCCACAAGCATCCTTGTTGCAGGTTCATTGAGAATGTTACTGATGGTGCTCTCGCTCAGACTCAGAGGATCACCATTCTTATCTACGAAGTCTTCAGGATTCATCAGCTCACCTGTCTGGTAGTTCCACACATCAAGCTCTCCGCATACAAATGCCAGATACATCTCATGCACGTTGCTGTTGTATGGCTTGTTGGGGAGTACCGCAAGGCTTCGTACCAGTACCACCACCTTCATGCTCACCTTCCTTGCACTCTGGTTTCCGAACTTACCGCTGATCAGGCAGCCATATCCGTCACGCTTGTATTCGTTCACCTTCTTCCTGAAGCGTAGCGTACTCGCCGGCAACGTGTGACCGAACTCCTCACGCAGGGATTCTATGGTATTTGCCATCTGTTCCCAGTTGTACTTGTCGCCCATCAGTTTTCGGTAAGTCGCTGCACGCTCATACAGACGGATGCAGCAGTTCAGCACGCTCGCGTTCACCACATATTCGCGGATCTTCTCTGCCGGAAGGTCTAAGCCTGCTTGCTCCCTGCTGTGGAAATATGCCATCGCACTCTGGTCAAGCTCGTAGTTGCTACGCACCCAGCCCTTCAGATGGGCAAGCTTCGAATCTGGATATCGCTCCTGAACCTTTGTCTTGTATTCGAGGGGAAGGCTGTCAACGGCAACAAGCGCATACTGCCCAACGGCACCGCCACCGCGACGCACCACATCGATGCGACCTCGTGCAGCCATAGCCTTATAGTTCGGTGTGCTCATAATGCCACCGTCCACAAGTTCACGGGCACTTATACACCACTTGTTTCCGTAATACTCCATATCACCTCTCCTTACTCTCTTACGACGTCCACTATCTTCGTCTCTACTATGCTCACTATGCGATAGTCTTGCAAAGACTTGCGCATAATGTCGTTGATGTAAGTGTTAGCGGTTTCCGATCTGTCAGCCTGGACGAGAAAGGACACATTTGTTGCCTTCTCCTTCATAGTCTTCTCGTCAATGGTGAGAAG
>JBGUGM010000248.1:0-13928 GCA_045111535.1 Bacteroidaceae bacterium | reverse complement strand
GAGTCCCTTGTAGCCATAATAGATGGCTTTCACTTTGAATCCGTTGTAGATAGCGGCACGAGTGACGGCGCGAATGGCGCTGTTCATTCCAGGGGCATCATTGCCCGAGGTGATGATTCCGATTGTTTTGATTTCAGCCATATTGTGATAGTTGATAGTTGACAGTTGAGAGTTGAGAGTTATAATTTAAATTGATGGGGTAAATTCGTTGATTGCCTGTACGATATACATCGCATCTTCATCCGTCATGGTAGGGTTGAGCGGCAGGCTCAGTTCTTCGCACGCAAGTTGTTCTGTGACAGGAAAAGAAAGGTTGTTGTATTCCTTGTAGCAAGCCTGTTTATGTGGAGGAACGGGATAATGGATGAGGGTGCCGATGCCTCTGTCTTGCAAGTGTTGTTGCAGGGCATCACGTTCCGATGTGAAGACAGGGAAGATGTGATAGACGTTGTCGCCATGATCCATCAACTTAGGCAAACGCACCTGGTCATTCTTGATGGATGTATAATAGGTACGTGCAAGTGTCATTCTCCTTTGATTGTCCTCATCCAAATACTTCAGTTTCACATCCAGCACGGCTGCCTGCACCTCGTCCAATCGAGAGTTACGTCCTTTACAGGTTGCCACATATTTCTCGGAAAAGCCATAGTTGGCAATGGAACGTATCATCTTTGCCAAAGCCTCATCGTCAGTGGTCACTGCTCCACCATCGCCCAAGGCTCCGAGATTCTTGCCCGGATAGAAACTATGACAAGCGACATGACCGAGGGAACCGGTCTTCAAGTTGACAGTTGACAGTTGACAGTTGACAGTTGAGCAAGAGCAGCCGTGGGCTTGGGCATTATCTTCGATAAGCAGCAGGTCATGGGACTCGCAGAGTGCCTTGATGTGTTCGTTGTAGGTGCAACGTCCATAGAGATGCACGAGCATGAGTGCCTTGGTCTTCGAGGTGATGGATGACTCGAGTGCATTGAGATTGAGGTCAAGCGTGTCGGCATCCACATCCACAAAGACGGGTGTCAGACGGTTCTCGGTGATTGCCAAGACGGTGGCAATGAATGTGTTGGCTGGCACCAGCACCTCGTCACCTTCGTTCAAACGCCCCATTTCCATGTAGGCTCTCAGGGTGAGCGTCAGGGCATCCAGTCCATTTGCCACACCTACACAGAAACGGGTGCCGATGTAGGAGGCATAGTGCTGCTCGAACTGCTGCAAAGCCTGTCCTTGCAGGTACCATCCGCTACCTACCACGTCTGCCACTGCCTGCTGTATCTCAGCGCCATGCAGTGCCGTCACTCGTTTCAAATCCAAATAGGGTATCTTCATACGTCCCACTCGTAAGTGTCATAACAAATGGTTCGTCCACCAAAGCCTTCTTTCTGTGCCACCAGCCCTTCGTTGAGGATGGAGCCATCACCTTCAGTGGAACGTCCAAAATCCAAATAGGGGTAGTCGGGGAAGTCGTGGTGCATCACGTAGTCGTGAATGGCATCCACTGCCCCACACTCTTTGCCGATGTCGTTGGAGGAACAGTACTGACCATGCACGACCTGAGGGGTCACATAGAAGGTCATGCCTGCCACCACCTGCCCATTGAGCATGGCATTGTACTGAATGATATTCTTGGGGAAACGCTCATGGAGCAGTTTCATCTCTTGCAGAGAATGCACGGGATGCACCTGATGACGATTCATCAGATTCTCTTCCAGCACCTGCCAGAAGGGAGCGAAGTCGTCGGTGCGCACCACCTCCACCCCAGCCTCTTGTGCCCGACGCAATCGACGTCTGCGGTCTTTGCGCCAACGCAGATGCTGTTGCAGGAAGATGACGGTGCCGATGTCGCGTGTAACCAGACGTGCCTGACAAATCCAGAAGAGCGGATAGAGGTCTTCTTCGGATGGCAACTGATGATACACCCAAGGAACGGGCTTATAAATCACCTTGCGGATGCCGCATTGATGCAGGTATGGGTTGAGTTCCTTGAACAACTGGATGACGTCTGCCGAGGTGACCTCCACGTCCATCAACAGACCTCCATAGGTCAAGCCCTGATGGGAGTAGAGCGTTGTGCCCACGAGGTTGGCTGGCAGAATGGAGTGAAGATGATTCCCCACGAAGAACAGCAACGAATGGTCTTCGAAGCGATCGCTGTGGTAGTCCATATAGTCGCGGAAGAAGAGGAACGTTGCGTTCCGTGCCTTCGCCACATATTTGTCCCAAAGCGCTTTGTCTGCAGGGGTGTATCTTCTTATTTCGAACATCTCTTATAGTTTAAGAACTCTTCGTAGTCGTAGATATAGTCTTCTTCGTCAAACAGTTCGGAGGCAAGCACCATGCACACGGCACCCGAGGAGAAGTCGTCCAGGGTTCGCCACATGCCAGGCTTGATGAGCAGTCCCTGCCAAGGGTGATTGAGCAATACCGTCTCCCGCTGCTTACCATCATCCAAGGTGACGGTGAAACTGCCACTCATCGCCACCACCAACTGATAGAGCGCCTTGTGGGCATGACCACCACGGCTCTCACCACCCGGCACATCATAGGTCCAATAGACACGCTTGATGTCGAAGGGCACATTCTTCATCTGCTCTGCCACCGTCAGATTGCCCCGAGGGTCCACAATCTTGGGCAACTCGATGATTTCATAATCCAACTTGCTCATTTTCAATCCTCCTTTTACATTCTTCCATCAGCCATTTGGGTGTGCTGGTCGCTCCACAGATGCCAATGGATTCGATGCCTTCAAACCAACAGAAATCAATCTCCGCAGGGTCATCAATCATGTAGGTGCGTGGATTCACAGACAGGCACTGGTTGTACAGCACCTTGCCGTTGGAACTTTTCTTGCCACACACGAAGAGTATGACGTCATGCTTTGAGGCAAACTCCATGATGTTGGGGATGCGGTTGGCGACCTGACGACAAATGGTGTCGAAGTACTGGAACTGAGCGCCTTCCTGCATGTGTGCCTCGATGTAACTGACTATCTCACGGAAACCTTCCAAGGATTTGGTGGTCTGCGAGAAGAGCAGGATGTCACGGCTCAAATCCAACTGCTTGGCATCGTCAAGACTCTCGATGACAATGGCTGTGCCTTCAGTCTGCCCCACGAGTCCCACCACTTCGGCATGTCCGTTCTTGCCATAGATGACAATCTGCCCCCCTGCCTCGTAAGCCTTGCGGATGCGTTTCTGCAAATTGAGCACCACGGGACAGGTGGCATCTATCAAACTGATGTTTTGAGACTTGGCGGTCTGGTAGGTCTGCGGGGGTTCACCATGTGCCCGAAGGAGCATCTTGGTGTCGTGCAGGGATTGGAGGTCGGAGTGTTCCACTGTCATCAAGCCCATACGCTTCAGGCGTTCCACCTCACGACCATTGTGCACGATGTCACCCAGGCAATAGAGCGAGTCACTCTTTGCCAGTTCCTCTTCTGCCTTCTTGATGGCTGTTGTCACACCGAAGCAGAAGCCCGAGCCTTCGTCAATCTCTATCAGCATCGTTGTTCCTTATTCTGCCACAATTTCCTTGAACTTCGCCAGGAGCCATGCACTTTGTTCTTCACGTGTCATGTTGGAGTTGTCCAGCACCATGGCATCCTCTGCCTGACGGAGAGGTGCCACCTCACGATGAGAGTCGATGTAGTCACGCTCCTCGACATTCTTCAGCACCTCGTCAAAATTCAGGGCTGCCAACTCTTCCTGTGTCTTTGCCTTTTCCAACAGTTCCTTGTAGCGACGTTCTGCACGCACTTGAGCGGAAGCGGTGACAAACACCTTCATCTCTGCCTGCGGGAAGACAGCAGTACCGATGTCGCGACCATCCATCACAATGCCTTTCTCCTTACCCATCGCCTGCTGCTGTTCAGTCAGCAATGCACGTACAAAGGGCAAAGCGGCAATGGGACTCACACGGTTGCTCACCTCCATCTGACGTATCTCATCCTCCACTTTCTCCCCATTCAGATAGGTGTCGGGACGTCCTGTCTCGGCATTGAATTTGAAGGAAATCTGAATCTTGCCTGCATCGACAGCGGCTTTCAGTGCCTCTTCCTGGATGCCTGCATCGGGATACATGCCGTTGCGCATGGCATAGAGCGTGACAGCACGATACATGGCACCCGTGTCAACATACACATAACCAATGTCTTTGGCTAATTGCTTGGCCATCGTGCTCTTTCCGCAACTCGAATGACCATCTATTGCGACAATAATTTTCTTCATAATGAAAATGCTGCATTTATCAAGAGGGAAGATGCTGCAATATGGTACTTTCCATAGGCAACACCCACCTTAAATTTCTTTACATTCAATCCTGCACCGATGCTGAAACCAGCCCAATGGCTCTTGTTCTGAACCTTCATCTCATGGGCACGACGGCAATTGTAACCCACTGCAACCCACGTGTTTTTGGAAGGAAGGATGTCCAAACCCAAAACGAAGTGCTGGATGAAATTGACATCATCCCAATGGGTCACATCGTCAGCAGTCAACGACACACGCAAGGGAGCATTGGCAAAGTCCTTGCTCAAGCCAAAAGCCAAGTCGAAGGGCAAAGCCTGCCGACGACCATCATCGTAGAGGGGCTTGAGTTCACCACCCAAATTACGACCTACCATGGAGAAGGAGAAACCATGACCTTCGTCAAAGTAGTTCAATGCCAAATCGGCACCCATCGCGGTGCTGGAATAGTTAGCGTAACTGTTCACCAAGACTTTGGCAACAATGGCACCACTCCAATAGTCACTCAGCAGATAGGAATAAGACGTCTGGAAGTTCATGTCTTTGGCAGAGAAGGAGCCAAGCACGGTGCCATGTTCGTCTGTCTCATCCATCTTACCATAGTCCAGCATCTGTGCACCTAATGCCCAAGTGCCTCTCTCCCCTATCGCCTTGGTGTAACCTGCCGCAAAGAGATTGCTGGAACGGATGTAGGAGTTGTAACCCAACATGATGCTATTATCAGACACGTTCGTCAACATGGCAGCATTGGTCCACATCATACTGGCATCATCCTCGACAATGCTGATGTTGGCACCACCCAATGCCGCAGAATGTGCACTGACAGGGATATGCAGGAACTGATACCCGAGTTTCCCGTCTTGTGCCCATGAAAGAGTGGACAAGAGCAGGAGTGCCATGCTGATGATGTATTTATTTAAGTGTCTCATAATAAGTATCTAAGAGTTTCTTGGCAGCCACAAACGATGTGATTTGTCCACCTAAAACCTCTTTCTCCATGTCGCCAATCATCTGCTTGATGGCAGAATTATAGTAGAAACTGTTCCTCAGATGTTCGTTGATGCTCTCGTACATCCAATACTTGGACTGCTCATTGCGACGATACTGGAAGTAACCATTCTCCTTCACCTGGTCAATGTAACGGAAAATCATCTGAAGCACCTTGTCGATGTTCAGTTCGTAGAAACCCGAATAGCACATGACCTCAGGCACGATGCCGCTATCGGGCACAGGGAAGAGGTGGAGCGCATTCCGGAAATGGGAAGCAGCCAACTCAGCCTTGTCCACGTTGCTGCCATCTGCCTTATTGATGACGATGCCATCTGCAATCTCCATGATACCACGTTTGATGCCTTGCAGTTCATCGCCTGTACCTGCCAACTGAATCAACAGGAAATAATCGACCATAGAATGACAGGCTGTCTCGCTCTGTCCCACACCTACCGTCTCCACAAAGATATTGTCATAGCCTGCCGCTTCACACAGGATGATGGTCTCACGGGTCTTGCGAGCCACACCACCCAAACTGCCTGCTGTCGGACTGGGACGAATGAAGGACTTGGGATGGACAGCCAGTTTCTCCATGCGGGTCTTATCACCCAAGATGCTGCCTTTGGTCTTTTCAGAAGAAGGGTCAATCGCCAATACAGCCAACTTGCCCCCATAGTTCTCCAACAAATGGACACCAAATGCATCGATACTGGTGGACTTACCTGCTCCCGGCACACCACTGATGCCGATGCGTACAGAATTGCCTGAATAAGGGAGGCACTTCTCTATCACTTCCTGAGCAATGGCTTGATGCTCAGGCAAAACGCTCTCAATCAGAGTAACAGCCTGGCTCAACATGCTGACATTCCCTTTCAGAATGCCATCAACATATTCGGCAGGAGTGAATAGTTTCTGCCGCTTCTTCCTCATCTGCTTGAGATAAGGATTCACAATGGATGGCTGTTCCACACCTGCATTGACTTGCAAGCCTGCGTATTCAACACTGTTCTCTGGATGTTCCATAGTTATTTTTCAAAGTGCACGTTCACCACTTCTTTGGGATGACGAGCATCGTTAGTAATAATCAACACACGGGGTTGAGCCTTGGACATGCCCAAGAATCTTGCATCTACCGTCACCAGCATCTTCACCTCTTCACCTGGTTGCAATTCTGTCTTGGGGAGAGATACGGTGATGGCTTGGTTGAACGCCTGTATTTTGTTCAGTTTCAGCACACCATTTCCTTTATTGCTCAACTTCACCTGTCCTGTCAGTTTGGTCTTCTTCCCTAACTTGCCGATGTTCAGTTCGGTAGTGGAAACCTGGAATTTGGGCTTCTTGGCAAACTCCTCCGCAAAATGCAGATCGGGCAGAAGCACTGCCGAGACAGCGATTTCATTGCTGGAACTCACCTTGTCACCCGAGAATCGCGCCAGATAGATGCTGGTCTGGTTCAAACCCAAGTCCTGCAGTTTGTCGCTATGCAGAGTCAACTCAATCTTTCCACGACGACCTCGTGCTATCATCTCCGGCACATATTCTGCTGTGATGTAAGCAGGCAAGTGCATCAGCATCGGGGTATAAACCGTTGAGCCACTGTTCAATATCTCAATCTCTGCCTTCACGGAATCTCCCGAATTCACATCCATGAACTCCACATTGTTGGTACTCAGCAGGATCTCATCAATGCTGTAAGGATAGAGTTCCTCCAACGTCTGCTTCTCGCCATTGTCCACCAGGGCTTTCATCCGAATGCGCACAGGCTTTTCGTCAGCATTGGTATAGACATCAATGTAGCGGTCAAAATGTCCCAACATCATGGCATCATACGTGATGCGAATCTCACCATCCTCACCTTTCAGCAAGGGGTCTCTCGTCCATGTCGGGGTCAAGCAGCCACAACCCGCATCCACATCCCGAATCAACAGCGGCGACTTGTCCTTGTTCGTAAACTTAAACACAGCCGTCACGGGTTTCTTCCAGATGGTGGAACCAGCATTCACTACAGTCTTGTCAAACGAGATTCTTTGTGCAAGACCATTCAGCGAAAGCGCCAAGCCCACCACACACATTATAACGTATTTCTTGTTCATATTATTGTCTTTCCTGATTCTATATTTGTATTGTTTATATACGAGAAGCCTCCTTCACATCCTGTATGTCACGGAGCCCATCGATAATATCTTCCACTTCTTGGGTGTCATGCACATACATCTGCACTGTACACTCGAAGATGCCATCATCACATTCCACTTCAAGTTTGCGGATGTTGACTCCATGAAGTTGAGAAATCACCTGCGTCATCTCATGCAAGAGTCCCAGTTTGTCAAAACCTTTCACATGAATGGAAACGGGGAACAAAGACATGCGACTCATCTCCCATTTTGCCGCCAAGACACGATTGCCATGATTGGCTTTCAGTTTCTCAGCATTAGGGCATTGCAACTTATGGATGATGATGTGCTTGTCATCATCGATATAACCCATCACCACATCACCTGGGATAGGCTTGCAACAATCGCAAAGCGTGTAATTGTTCTGAACAGTATCTTCAGTCAGGGAGAGCGTCTGCTTCCTGTCGAAGTCGGGTCCCACCACATTCTTTTTCTTAGACAGTTGCTTTGCCGTCTTCTTACCAAAAGAGAACAATTTCTTCCATCCACCAGACTCTTCCTTGCCTTTCAACATATCCAAGTCTGCACGACCCAATTTCACCTTGCCCTCTCCTATCGCAACATATAAAGCATCTGGTTTGGAAAGGTCATGGAATCTGCTTATCTTGTCAACAATCAAGGAGTCTCTGACGATGTCATTCTTACCAAGGAACTCATCCAAATCCTGCTCTCCTTTCTTGCGCAACTCACGCTCTTCCTTACGAAGAATGGACAAAATCTTGGTCGTTGCCTTGGCTGTGGTGGCAATATTCAACCATTCACGGGTAGGATGCACAGACTTGGAGGTAAGAATCTCCACTTGGTCACCACTGTTCAATTTATAACTGATGGGCACCAACTTGTGATTCACCTTGGCACCAATGCAATGGCTTCCCACAAATGTATGAATGCTGAATGCAAAGTCAAGCGTGGTACTACCTGCTGGCATCGTGCGGATCTCACCCTTCGGAGTGAAGACAAAGATTTCTGATGCAAAAAGATTCAACTTGATGGTATCCAAGAAGTCCATTGCATCGGGCTGTGGGTCATCAAGAATCTCCTTAATGGTGGCGAGCCACTTGTCCAACTCCTTTTCGGAAGAGGTCTCTGTCTTGTCACCATCTTTGTATTTCCAATGTGCAGCAAAACCTTTCTCTGCAATCTCATCCATACGACGAGAACGTATCTGCACCTCAATCCACTCACCCTGTTTGGACATCAGCGTGACGTGAAGTGCCTGATAACCATTGGCTTTCGGATGGCTGACCCAATCACGGGTACGATCGGGGTGAGAGGTGTATATCTTACAGAGTTTTACATAGATATTGAAACAGTCATTGAGTTCTGTATCAATATCTTGCGGTTCAAAGATGATACGTGCAGCAAGAATGTCGTAAATTTCCTCGAATGGAATATGCTTCGTCTGCATCTTACGCCAAATGGAATAAGGCGTCTTCACACGCTGCTTCATCTCATAAGAAATACCCATACTGTCCAGTTGAGCACGGATAGGAGCAGCAAACTGGTCAAAGACCGTATCACGTTCTGCCTGTGTGGCCTTCAACTTCGTTTCTATCTCCTTGTACTCATCGGGATGCTCGAATCTGAAACTCAAGTCCTCCAACTCTGTCTTGATGGAGTTCAATCCCAGACGATTGGCAAGCGGTGCATAGATGTAGAGCGTTTCACCTGCAATCTTGTATTGCTTATTCACTGCCTGACTGCCCAAGGTACGCATATTGTGGAGACGGTCTGCTATCTTAATGAGGATGACACGGATATCATCGCTCATCGTCAGAAGAAGTTTCTTGAAGTTTTCAGCCTGTGCAGAAGCATGATCACCAAAGATACCGCCCGAAATCTTAGTCAAGCCATCGACAATCTGTGCAATCTTTGGACCAAACATGTTCCCGATATCCTCGACAGTGTAGTCCGTATCTTCCACCACATCATGGAGAAGTGCCGAACAGATAGATGTGGAGCCCAATCCTATCTCAATACATACAATCTGGGCAACAGAGATGGGGTGCATGATGTATGGTTCGCCAGACAAACGACGCACTCCTTTATGTGCATGTTTGGCGAAATTGAAAGCCTTTGTAATGAGGTCAACTTTCTTACGATGCGGACTGGCTATGTAGGCATCTATCAACTTCTGGAACTCAGCATTTATCAGTTGTTCCTCTTGCTCCGTATTGGACATCATCAAATCATCCATAAGCATCCCTTTCTTATTGATTAATACTCCATACAAATAACACTCATGCAGATGCAGATTATTTCACACGAATCTTCTGATTAGGACGTATCATATCACCCTTAATACCATTCAGTTGACGCAGTTTCGCAACAGTCGTACCATTCTTCTTCGCAATAGAAGAAAGGGTGTCACCACTCTTCACAGACACATTCTTTGTTTGTTGCTGTTTACGAGTACGCGACGAACGACTTGAACGTGACGACTTCTTATTATTCGCATAAGTATTTCTCGTCGTGCTGGTTGGAGTCTGCTCCATAGGAGTGCTTTCAACATTGTCCGTGATTAAACGACGGGGACCTGATGCCAACAAACCACCTTTGGCATTGCTACCATAGATGCTATCTTCGTACAAGATAAAATCTTCAATAGAACCTGCAGGCAAACGCAACGTATAATCAGCAGGAACAATGTCTTTGCGATATTGAGGATTGATGGCACGAAGTTCATCCACAGACACGTGGCACTTAGAAGCAATCTGAGCAAAGGTCACCTCGCGGCTAACCACCACCGTGTCAGACTCCAAGGGGAGAGTGGCTTCATGAGGTACAATGCCATGCTCACAATAATAGTTCATGATGTATGTTGCAGCGATAAATGCTGGTACATAACCACGCGTTTCACGAGGAAGTCGATTGTAAACAGACCAGAAATCCGCACCCTCCTGATTTCCAGAACGGGTAATGGCTTTCTGAACATTTCCTTCTCCACAGTTATAGGCAGCAATCGCCAAGCCCCAGTCACCAAACATGTCATAGAGGTCACTCAGATAATGTGCAGCAGCCTCACTGGATTTGATGGGATCACGACGTTCGTCCACCAAGGTGTTTACTTCCAAGCCATAACGCTTACCCGTACCAATCATGAACTGCCACAAACCGGCAGCACCTGCTCTTGATGTAGCAGATGGACGGAGGGCTGACTCTATTACGGGCAAGTATCTGAGTTCCAATGGCAAGCCATAGCGCTCCAATGCCTCTTCAAAAATCGGATTATAGAAATTGGCTGAACCTAACATGATAGCAACGGAACCTTTCATACGAGTGCTATAAGTGTCGATGAACTTACGAGTGACATCATTAAGAGGCATCTCTATCGTGGTCGGGATGCGAGAGAGTCTGCTCACCAACACTGAATCGTCATATGATAACACACGACTCACTCCTGTCCCTTCTGACAAGGTATTGATGTTCGAAGCTTCATTCATCAATTCCTCTTCACTAATCAACATCCCTTCTGGCATATCGAAAGCATCAGCCTGAACGCTGTCATCAACTACGACAATCTCATCCTGAGCATAACTCAACGAAGCCAACATTACAGATAAACACGTAACAACAATTTTTTTATTCATATATCTTTTAATAATTTGGTTTTCAGAAATTAAAACTACATTGCAAGCCATAAGAGTCGGAACTCATGCCTGAGGCTCGCATGGCTGAATACTTCTCATGAATGACCGTCGGATGTACTTTCATGCTCAAATCACGACTAATATCAAAACTTGACAATTCTGCATCTACATAAGCATCAATGATGGATAGTGCATACACACCTATCATACAAAACATGCTCAAATCACGGAATCTGCGATAATAATTCTTCTTTCGACGAAAGACGTCCTGCAAATGCGTCTTATTGGCTTCGACATCATATTGCACGGGAATAAAATTCTCATAACTCTTCGTGTTTGGGTCACTGTCCATAATGTCAATGTATGCCTGAGAATAGTCACGATACATCGTATTGTTCCATGTCATCGCATACACACACCCCAGAAAACCTCCATAGACAAGCGGGAGTTTCCAATACTTCCGATTATAAATTTGACCTCCTCCAGGAATGACAATGGCAAGCCACAAAGCCTTCTTCGGATTAGGGATGAAACGTCCTTTCGGTTGGATATTCACATACTTCTGCAAAGAAACATACCCATCTTCTCTCTGCACAGAGTCAATGATTCCCGTCAAGGTGGCATCGTCCAAAAGGAGGGTGTCAACAACCAACGAGTCTGTCGCCATGCGCATCTTACCCTCACGACGAGAACGCGCCATAGGCACACTCCCCTCTTCTTCCATCTCCTGTGAAAACACAGTCAAGGGAAGGAGCATCAGCATGAGAGCGATACAAAGGTGATATGTATGAGCAATGTGTCTCAAAACGAATCTCTTATACTACTTCTTGAAAAGAGAAATGATACGACGTAAATCATCCACATCCTTGAAAGGAATGGAGACCTTACCCCCACCTCTTGGAGAACATGAAATCTTCGTATCCACACCCATCTGACGAGACAACATTTCACGCAGACTCTCAAACTCCTCTGTCATCTGCTTGGACACAGCAATAGACTGTGTACGAGCAGGTTTCCCAGATGTTCCCTCGTTGATGTTCTTAATCATGTCTTCCACCTGACGAACAGAGTAACCTTTATCCTGAATCTCCTTAAACAGTTTCAGTTGAGCCTTAGGATTATCCAATGCCAACAACGCACGAGCATGACCCGTGTCAATGTTATGATTCTGGATAGCCACCTGCACAGGTGCTGGCAACTTCAACAGACGCAGATAGTTAGCCACAGTTGCACGTTTCTTTCCGACACGTTCACTTAATTTCTCCTGAGTTAGATTATAGGCATCAATCAGATGCTGATATGCCAATGCTATCTCAATGGAATTCAAGTCTTGACGCTGAATGTTCTCAATCAGCGCCATTTCCATGACATTCTCATCGCTTGCCGTACGAATATAAGCAGGAATAGATGAAAGCCCTGCTTTCTGAGAGGCTCTCCAACGTCGTTCACCTGCAATAATCTGATAACGACCATTTTCCAACTCACGCAAAGTGATGGGCTGAATGATGCCTATTTCCGCAATCGAGTCCGCCAACTCCTGCAAAGCCTCTTCATCAAACTCACGGCGTGGCTGATTGGGATTACGCTCTATCAAACTGATCTCCACCTCATTGATAGTCGATGAGCCTTCCGTCCTCACATCTTCTGTAGAGATGAGGGCATCAAGACCGCGACCTAATGCTGGACCAAATTTCTTTCTTACTGCCATCTTCTATTGATATATCTTCTATTTATAGATTATGTGTACCCTATTCCACTATTTTCCCTCACGTGCCACAATCTCTTTTGCCAAAGAAATGTGATTCTTGGCACCATTCGAAGTAGCATCATACAATATACAAGGAATACCGTGACTCGGGGCTTCCGACAACTTAACATTGCGCTGAATGACGGTCTTGAACACCAATTCCTGGAAATGCTTCTTGACATCTCCATATATCTGGTTTGCCAATTTAAGACGAGAATCATACATGGTGAGCAAGAAACCCTCAATCTCCAAACCCGCATTCAACTTTGACTTAATGATTCTAATGGTGTTCAGCAGCTTACTGATTCCCTCCAAAGCAAAATACTCACATTGAACCGGAATAATCACGGAGTCTGCAGCAGTCAATGAGTTGACCGTGATAATTCCCAAAGAAGGAGAACAGTCAATCAAGATATAATCATATTCCGAACGCAGCGGATCCAGTATGCGTTTCAGTACCATCTCCCGTTTGTTCACGTTCAGCATCTCGATTTCCGCACCTACCAAATCAATGTGGCTGGGAATCACATCCAACCCATCAATATCTGTTGTGTATATGGCCTCATGTGGATCTACAGAACTAACAATACAATCATATATTGACGTATCAACCTTTTGTATATCAACTCCCAATCCAGAAGAAGCATTAGCCTGTGGGTCAGCATCGACAACCAGCACCTTCTTATCCATTGCTGCCAAACTTGCTGCCAAATTGATGGTTGTAGTTGTCTTACCCACACCACCCTTCTGATTTGCAAGCGCAATAATCTTATCCATATCTTTTTCTCCTTGTCAAATAATTCAAACATACTAGAGAACATCATAAACAAATCAAGCACATAAAATCGACGTTTTATGAACTCGATTCATCCTTCATTCAATTCTCAGTGCAAAGATACGAATTTTATGTGGAACAAGCACAATAAAGAAGCGTGGAACATGAAATGTTTTACATTTTTTATCACAAGTTTTCAACGCTTAAAACGAATTCCAATCATGAAGATAAAATCATCAGGAGAATCACCATATCATAAGAGGAACAAAAAAAGACGACAAGGATTTCCTTGTCATCTTCTCTGTGGGCGCTGACGGATTCGACCCGCCGACCCTCTGCTTGTAAGGCAGACGCTCTGAACCAACTGAGCTAAGCGCCCTTTGTTGGTCGGGATGACACGACTCGAACGTG
>JBGUGM010000247.1:0-3046 GCA_045111535.1 Bacteroidaceae bacterium | reverse complement strand
AAGTTGCAAAAAAATATTTGAAACTTTCAAAAATAAATTTGCAACTTTCAAATTATTTTTTCAAAGTTTCAAATTATATTAGATGTGCGCAAGCCTTCAAATTGCATACGCAGTAGCCTCTAAAATGCTTGTGCAGTAGCCTCTTAATTGCTTGTGCAGGACATGTACAAATGCATGTGCCTATAAGGTAGTCATGGATGTGGAAGGTGTAAAATACAAGGAAGCACATCCATTGGATGCGCTTCCTTATCTATCTTTATGTTGTTATGCTTATTGGCTGGGTGATGGTTTTCTTATTCCACGTACAGCACGAGTCCTTTCAGGTATTCTCCTTCGGGATGGTAGATGTTGATGGGGTGGTCGGCAGGTTGGTGCAACTGATGGAGGATGCGCACCTTACGACGGGCAGAGGCTGCTGCCGTGAAGACTGCCGTGCGGAACTGGTCTTTGTTGACTGCCTGTGAACAACTGAAGGTGAAGAGGATGCCACCTGGCTGTATCTTCTCGAAGGCTTTCTTGTTCAGGCGTGTATAACCTTTCAGGGCATTGTGGAGCGCGTCTTTGTGCTTGGCAAAGGCGGGTGGGTCGAGGATGATGAGGTCATAGGGTGTCTGCATCTTCTCCAAGAACTTGAAAGCGTCCTCAGCGTATGCCTCGTGCCGCTTGTCGTTGGGGAAATTGAGTTCCACGTTGGCTTTCGTCAGGTCAATGGCTTTCTGGGAGGAATCGACAGAATGCACGAGTTCGGCACCGCCACGCATGGCGTAGAAGGAGAAGCCTCCTGTGTAGCAGAACATGTTGAGCACTTTGCGTCCTTTTGAATAGCGTTCCAAAAGACTGCGGTTGTCGCGCTGGTCAACGAAGAAGCCAGTCTTCTGTCCTCGGAGCCAATCGACATGGAATTTCAAGCCGTTCTCCATGGCCACATCGTCAGTGTCGCCTCCCAAGAGGAACCCGTTCTCCTGCCCAAGTTCTGCCTTGTAGGGCAGGGTGGTCTCTGACTTGTAGAAGATGTTTTGGATGTCGTCACCCATCACGGCTTTCAGCGCCTTGGCAATGAGCAGGCGATCCAAGTGCATGCCTACAGAATGTGCTTGCATCACAGCGGTGTTGCCATAGATGTCGATGACAAGTCCGGGCAGGTTGTCACCCTCGCCATGCACCAGACGATAGGTGTTGTTGTTGCCGCCAATCACGCCAATGCGCTGGCGCACATCCTTGGCAATGGCGAGTTTCTGCTCGTAGAAGTGCTGGTCAATCTCTTCGTTGTCGAAGGACAGCACCCTGACCATGATGCTGCCAATCTGGAAATGACCTGTGGCGATGTATTCGTTTTCGCTGGTGAATACCATCACCTTCTCGCCTTCCTCGGGCTCTTCACTCATGCGCTGGATGGCGCCTGAGAAAATCCAAGGATGGAAACGTCTGAGTGACTCGTCTTTGCCTCGTTTCAAGAAAATGCTCTTCATTGGCTGTATCTGTCTTTTGTCTGTTACTCGTTTTCGTTGATGACAGGAGCGGGTGCCGGCACCTTTTCCAGCACGTAATCCTGCTCTCTCTTCATTCGCGCCACTTCTTCGTGTATCTGGATGCATGCCCACGCATCAGTGGCTGCATATCGCTGCTGGGCTTCGGTGAGGATGTCTGCCTCCCAGTTGGACAACTGCTGTCCCTTGGCAATCTTCTTTCCGAAGAGGTTGGCGTAAATCTTTTGCAGGCTGTTGTCCTCGATGCCGATGTCCTTCACCTCTTTCTGCAACTCCACGAAGGTGCCGGGCTGGAACTTTCTTCTCTGAGTCAACACCCGCATGTCATCTTGCAGGGATAAACCCACCTTCGTGATGGTGGTGTCCTCCAGCAGTTGGAGAATGGAATCTGTCAGCCCTATCTTGTTGAGACGGAACAGAAAGCAGGTGTCGTGTGTGGCAACTTGAAGCAATGCCACTTGATGCATCTTTCCCTTCTGGAATGTGGGGCGCGTCTCTGTGTCGAACCCCAACAGCGTCTGCTTCATCAGGTATTCTATCGCCTTGTCCGCATCCCGCTCTGTGAAGACCACGATGATTCTCCCCTCAAAATGGATACAAGGCAATGTCTGTATCTTCTTCTTGTCGTATTTGTCTTGGATTACTTTCATGCTCACGTGGTTAATATTCCTCTTCTTCCGAATAGCGCACTTCGTGCAGGGCTCGTTGCACATTCACGAGTTTCTGTCCCCAACTGAACTGGAACTCTTCCTTCACTTCTGCAAGGGCATTCATCATCAGTTCCTCGTTGTTGGCATTCTTGTATGCCATCACGAAGTTCTTCAACTCCTGATAGATGTCCGCAAGATTCTCGCTCACAGTGGTGAGGATAGGGGACTCGCTGTATTTCATGTCTTCCATGAATACATCCAGGTAGTCGTCCTTCTCGCCCATGATTATATTAATGTTCGCGCGTACGATATTATAATTGTCTTCCGTCACATAGTCCTCAGCGTAGTAGTCGCTGTCCAGTATCTCATATTTGGGAAGCAATGCTGCCTTCAGATAGAGTAGGGGCAGGATCTTCATCAGCGTGTCCACAAAACTCATGCGCGTCTTTCCCTCTGTCTGTTCCAGAAAGGCGCAATACTCAACGGCAACCGTGACTAACTCCATCACGTCGCGACCATAAACGGGAGATTTGTCTTCTTGTTTCATATTGAGTGCAAAGGTACGACTTTTTTCGTTCTTGACAAAATAAATGGGTGTTTGCAATGTTTTTGAAGGAGAAAATGAAAATAATTCGATTCTTTTCAAAAAAAGTTTGTCAAACATTTGGTCAGTATCAAAAAAGGTCGTACCTTTGCACTCGCTTTCGGGAAGCAACCGAGGTGAAATCCTCGGATGCATTTTTATGCTCGCTTCTCGAAAAACAAGAAGTGATCTTTGACAGACTGCGAACAGTAATAAGACAAGCAGCGCGTATATATATTTAATATGTATATGCACAAGCAATAGAAGTCATTCCTTTTTTAGACTTACAACGAACAATGGAGCAGGATAGCCTGGCCGGTCAGACA
>JBGUGM010000246.1:0-2740 GCA_045111535.1 Bacteroidaceae bacterium | reverse complement strand
TAAAGCGCATGTACGCTTTGCTGAACTTGACGAGCGAAATATACTCGTTCGCTTTCGTGATGAAGGATAACGGGAAGAACACCTTGTTGAGCAGTGCAGGGGCACTTTTTTCATCCCATGTCATCACGATGGGCATTTCGACATCCACCCTTGCCCCCTTCAGTTTTTCCAATATCTGCTCTGCTTTGAGTCCATACAGGTGAAAGCACAGGGCTTGCAGTTCGATGTGGCCCTTCGGAAAAAAGCCATTGATGACTTTGATGACTTGATAGAGATAGTCCACCTCATTCTGCGCTTTCTCCACGTCGGGGTGCTTGATATGTAGAAAGTTAGTCGTCTTCATCTTCCTGTTCCTCCCAATCTTCATCCTCCAGCATGTTCCAATCCTTGGGCTTCCATGCGTTGGGGTCTTCCATTTCTTGCCCCTGTTCAGTCACCATTTCATCCTGTGTGATGCTGATACGGATGTCGTTGGATGCCGTTCGGGGGTTGATGTCACCCACAGCGATAAGGTGATCTATCAGATTGGAGATGACATTCTGCACCTCTTCGCCACCTTCCAGACCCTTTCTCTCCACGAACTTCCTGCCCACACAGATGCTGCCAGGGAAGATGTCTTTTTGGGTGGCTTTACCCTCGAGCCTTGCATTTCGGTAGGTGCCGTTGAAACGGAAACCAAACGTGAAGCGATGCCCGATGTCCATGATCTTCATGGGGTATTCACCCTCTTTGATGGCGTAGAACATGGGGTTGAACTCTCCCTCTCCATCATACACAGCCTTTTCCAGTGTCTTGCACTTGAAGCCTGTTTGTTGCTCGGTGAGCACACCCAGTGTATAATCTGGAGTGCTCACCTGCCGTTCTAATCTAAAGCGTACCATTTTTTCATTATTTTATTTTTTATTTTTTCGTTTTTACCTTTACGTAAATGCCATCTCTCTTCTCGATGAGTTTGTTTTTGTGCCACAGGTGGATGACTGTACGAATGGGTGATTTGATGTAGGCACGTTGCAGCACCACACGAAGTTCATCCTTGGTGAACTCGTCACCCATCTTGTTGAAGATTTCTGCATGGGCAGTCACATTCTTCTTGGCATTCTGCTGCACCTCGTTGTAGCGCTCCCCAAACTGATAGAGGCTGTTACGAAGGTCAACGGTGCAGAACCACTTTACGAAGTTCGTGATGATATTCTTCTCTCTTGTGCCCACGTTGGCATACAAGCCATGACACAACAACGCCAATCGAAATCCCTTCACAGCAGCACGCCTACGGAACACATCCCTTGCCTCATTCAAGGTCTCTGCTGCCTTGATGCGCTCTTCTTCCAGCCAATCCAAAAGCGGCTTGTGGATATAGGAGAGGTCAACATGCTCGAAGGGTTGAAAATCATACTGCTCCGCCATCAGTTTGTCGAGTTCTGCAGCCTTTGCATCCTGCAAGTCAGATCTGTCAAACTTCAAGGGCAACTTGTAGTTTTTCAGTTCCAATCGCGTAAGGATGTTGGTGATTTGCAACTGATCAGCCTTTGGGATTTTCTTCCAAGGCACAAACTTCGCGAATGTCTGATTCTCAATCGGGCAGACCGAGAAGCGTGTCACCAGTCCATCTTCCACATTCTTGAAGAAGCGGTCTATCTGGTCTTGCGTAGAGGTGAACAACAAGTTCATGAACATCTGCACCTCGCCTTTGAAGGTGTTCACAGACTTATAATATTGTCCATAGAAACCGTTATCCCAAGTCACACGCCACAGGTCACTCTTATCCCCTCCAGCCGTCTTGTTGCTCTTATTGAACGTGTCCAATTCCTCAGCCTCAATGTACATGTGGTGCCCCTTATTATCCCTCATCTTCGTCAATAACTCAGGTATAGAGATCAGCGGTTTCACGATGCGCACCGACACATGAGGCTGTTCCTCTCCCTTGTCATTCGCACCCTTCGTTTTCTGTGTCTCTGCCCACATCGCCTCACGTGCATTGCTGATTTCATCCCTGTCCCTCAAATTCTGAAGGAGAGAAGATAATCTCTTGATAAAGGACTTACCACTCGAAGGGGGAGCAAATAGCAAACTTATGAACTCCGTGCTCTGTTCGCTGTCATCGAAGTACGTGGCTCGCAGATGGGAGGTGAGAGTGCCCAGAATTGGAAGAAGGGCAACAACAGTGGGGACTTTGAAGTCCTCGGGGGCTGAGTTGACGTACTGCCGAAAGATGGGTGGCAAGGCAGGCATGGGAGGCAGGGGTTCTGCCTTTACCTCCTCCTCATTTCCCATGCGGTTGCGCTCAGCCAGCATCCCCCTGTCCTTCAGCCAGAAGTACAGTTTCGAGTCAATCTTCGTGCTTCGGTTCGATGAACACAACGACACACACTGGTTCCATGTCTCAGCCACGGGATGTCCCCAAGTGGGCAGCACGGCATGCACAATCTTCGCGTCGTTGTTGCACAGATTCCTGAACATCACGATCAGTTCATTGTAGAACGTGTGCTTCGTGCCGTCCGCAGGGTCACCGCCCGTTGTGGCGATGTAGTCCGTCACGATGTCAGCCACCTTGAAGCCATTGTACTCAAAGTCCTTGTACCTTTCGTCGTTGGCAAGCACCTCACCCTCCGAAGTCTGCACATTCGTGCCCTTCACCATCGTGCCCGTGCTCCGATACTGCTTCATCGCCTGGATGCTGATGGGCAGCGGGTCGCTGAACAGCCCGTTCTCATAGATGAAATACTCGCTGGGCACCAGAGCC
>JBGUGM010000245.1:0-9825 GCA_045111535.1 Bacteroidaceae bacterium | reverse complement strand
AAGTTGCAAAAAAATATTTGAAACTTTCAAAAATAAATTTGCAACTTTCAAATTATTTTTTCAAAGTTTCAAATTATATTCGATGTGCGCAAGTCAATAAAATGGATACGCAGGAGTCGTATAAATGGGTGTGGGGGAGAGGATGTGTGCTTGGTAAATGACACGAATGAGACGTTTTTTCATGCTTACACATATATATATCATGGACAGGAGTGAAAAAGTTTTTCGTTTTTTCCCGCTTTTCTTTTGTGGGGAAGCAGAAAATGCCTACATTTGCAAGGTATTTCTATTTATTACATCAAAAAGAAGACTAATAGATTTCGAATTATGAAGATGATAAAGATACTTATCGCGGGGCTTCTGCTTGCGACTTTGGTGAGTTGTGACAAGATAGGACAGTTCTTTGGCGATGACCCTGAACTGCTGGAGGCACAACTGCAACAGGATGAGGTGGAGCAGATGACGCAGATGCTGCAGTCTGTGGCGTTGAGCCTCGATTCTATCCAAGAGCAGGAACTGCTGCTGAACTCGTTTGATGAGTCCACTCCGAAGGATGTGATGCTGGAACAACTGGAGTCGTTCCGAAATATGCTGGACAGGAAGAAGGCTGAGATTGACAGTTTGACTGCTGACAGCATTTCGGATAAGGGTGCCATCGCCAATCTGAACAAGGTGTTGGAGTTCCTGAGTGCGCAACTGGAGGAGAAGAGTGCCAACATCGCCAAGTTTGAGGAAGCCGTGAAGAAGAAGGATGCCAAGATTGCGGAGTTGAGCGGCACGGTGAATGTGCTGAATGGTACGGTGAATGTGCTGACTGTGGAGTCAGACAATCTGAAAGCCAAGAATAATGAGCAGGAGAAACTTTTGAATCAGGTTTATTACATCGTTGGAACGAAGACGGAGTTGAAGAACCTGGGACTGCTGTCGGGAAATATGCTGGGCAAGAAACGTGCCAACTATTCCAACATCAACAACAGTGAGTTCCACGAGGTGGACGCACGTAGTTTCCGCACGCTGGTGATTGATTCGAAGTCACCTAAACTGCTGACTGAAAAGCCAGCATCGAGTTATACGCTGACGAAGAATGCTGACGGCACTTCGACGTTGACCATCACCAATGCGGACGCGTTCTGGGAGAGTTCCCCTTATCTGATTGTCATGCAGTAATATTCGCTGTAGAGGGTGGCTTCTCGAGGTCAAAACCCCTCATTATCTGCTAAAAAACATAAGAAAACAAAGATTTTCGGGCAAAGATGGCTGCCAAATGAGGAAAAAAGGCTACCTTTGTCCGATTTTTGTTTGTAAGGAAAAGAAAGTTCGTGCCGCGCGTGGCACGACAATAGATGTTTTTATATATTTCAACAAACAAAATGAACGTAATTACAAAGAAGGTTTCGTTGCCTGATGGAAGAGAAATCAGCATCGAAACAGGAAAGTTGGCAAAGCAAGCGGATGGAGCGGTGATGCTCCGTATGGGTGACACCATGCTCCTCGCCACTGTTTGCGCAGCGAAAGATGCAGTACCGGGAACAGATTTTATGCCACTCCAGGTAGAGTATCGCGAGAAGTATGCGGCTAATGGCCGTTTTCCTGGAGGTTTCACAAAGCGTGAAGGTAAGGCAAGCGATGAGGAAATCCTCACTTGCCGTCTTGTTGACCGCGCCCTCCGTCCTCTGTTCCCATCGAACTATCACGCAGAGGTTTATGTGAATGTCATCGTCTTCTCAGCCGATGGCAAAGATATGCCGGACGCACTGGCTGGTTTCGCTGCTTCCGCAGCGCTGGCTTGCTCGGACATTCCTTTCGAGGGACCTATCTCTGAGGTGCGTGTTGCACGCATCAATGGCGAGTTCGTGATTAACCCCACCTTCGAGCAGTTGAAGGAGGCAGATATGGACTTGATGGTAGGTGCCACTGAGGAGAACATCATGATGGTGGAAGGTGAGATGAAGGAAGTGCAGGAGAAAGACCTTCTCGAGGCTCTCAAGGCAGCACACGCGGCTATCAAGCCACAGTGCCAGTTGCAGAAAGAGTTGATGAAGGAGTTGGGTAAGGATGTGAAGCGTGAGTATTGCCATGAGGTGAATGATGATGACCTGAAGGCTGATCTCGCTGCCAAGTGCTACCAGCCTGCTTACGATGTGACGAAGCAGGGTCTTGAGAAGCAGGAGCGTGCAGAGGCATTCGAGAAGATTCGCGAAGACTACAAGGAGGCATATGCAGCCGCACATACTGACTTGAGCGAAGATGAACTGGAAGAGAAATATACGTTGATTGACCGCTACTACCACGATGTGGAGCGCGATGCAATGCGTCGTTGCATCCTTGATGAGGGCGTTCGTCTCGATGGTCGTCAGACTACTGATATCCGTCCTATCTGGTGTGAGGTTTCTCCTCTGCCTGGTCCTCACGGTTCTTCTATCTTCACTCGTGGTGAAACACAGGCTTTGGCTTCTGTGACACTCGGCACGAAGTTGGATGAGAAACTCGTGGATGGTGCTTTGGAGCGCTACTACCAGAAGTTCCTTCTCCACTACAACTTCCCTCCATTCTCTACAGGTGAGGCAAAGGCACAGCGTGGTGTAGGTCGTCGTGAGATTGGTCACGGTCACCTCGCATGGCGTGGTATCAAGGGTCAACTCCCAGATGATTATCCATACACTATCCGTGTGGTTTCTGATGTATTGGAGTCTAACGGCTCTTCTTCTATGGCAACCACTTGTGCTGGTACACTCGCCCTGATGGATGCAGGTGTGCCTATCAAGAATCCTGTGGCTGGTATTGCAATGGGTCTCATTAAGAACCCAGGCGAGGACAAGTACGCTATCCTCTCTGATATCCTTGGCGATGAGGATCACCTCGGCGACATGGACTTCAAGACGACTGGTACAAAGAATGGTTTGACTGCCACTCAGATGGATATCAAGTGCGATGGTCTCTCTTACGAGATTCTCGAGAAGGCGCTCATGCAGGCAAAGGCTGGTCGTGAGCACATCATGGGTGAGATGATGAAGACCATCTCTGAACCACGTCCAGAACTCAAGCCACACGTACCACGCATTGAGCAGATCATCATTCCTAAGGAGTTCATTGGCGCTGTCATTGGTCCTGGTGGTAAGGTGATTCAGCAGATGCAGGAAGACACGCAGACTGTCATCACTATTGATGAAGAGGATGGTGTGGGTAAGGTGCAGATTTCTGCTCCAGACCGCGCTGCCATCGAGGCTGCTATGGCTAAAATCAAGGCTATCGTTGCCATCCCAGAGGTGGGTCAGGTTTATCAAGGCACCGTGCGTTCAGTCATGCCTTATGGCTGCTTCGTAGAGTTCCTGCCTGGCAAGGACGGTTTGCTCCACATCTCTGAAATTGACTGGAAGCGTCTCGACACTGTCGAAGAGGCTGGTATCAAGGAAGGTGACGAAATTGAAGTGAAACTCATCGACATTGACCAGAAGACTGGCAAGTACAAACTCTCTCGTCGTGTCCTCATCGAGAAGCCTGCTGACTACGTAGAGCGTCCACAGCGTGAGCGTCGTCCACGTCCAGAACGTGGTGAGCGCCGTGATCGTGGCGAACGCCGTCCACGTCCAGAGCATCAGCCACGCGAGCCACGCAACAATGAGGCTCCTGCACAGGAAGGTGGCGACTTCAAGTCTGCGCTCGATGACCTGTTGAAGTAATCACATGAGATAACTTGTTGAGTCTACACATTACTTATATATAAGAAGAAGGCACCTGCATGGATGCCTTCTTCATTTTAGAACCCTTCCCGTTCCCAATTTCCTTTGTTGTTGTCTACCCATTCTTCCAACATCTCACTAATATCATCGTTGTGGTTCTTGACGTAACTGTAGCCCCACCAGAGAAGACCTACGGTGATGAGTGTGGAGATGATGATGAAAGCACATCCACATCCCAGACAGGTTTTTAAGCCACTGCCACTACTCTTCGGTGCTTGGGGCACAGGATGGGGAGTAGCAGGTGCTGTCTGGATAATCACTTGTGAAGTAGCAGGCGCTGCAGGTTGTACAGGGGTAACAGGGGGTATTGGTGCTGTTGGTTGTACTGGCGTAACAGGAGGTGCTGCAGGTTGCACGGGTGGGGGAGGAGGTGTATTGATTTCCTGCAGGGTGAGGTCTGCTCCGCAATTGCCACAAAACTTCGCTCCTTCTGGATTCTTGAATCCGCATTGTCCGCAATATGCCATTGTTTGCTCGGTTTTATAAGTGAATATTCTTTTGTCTTTCTTTATTTCTCTGCTACATACGCATCTCCCACAAAGTTTCCTCGACAGATGAGCAGGCTGTCACCACCAGGATAGACAGAGATGATGGCAGGGTACCATTCCCTCCATTCGTCGTAGCGCTCTTCTTCCCCACGCAGTCGTTGCCTCTCAATGTGGTAGGTGGTGAAGATGCCTTTGCCATAACTCACCACACGTGCATCCTTGATGGTGTCTATCCCGAAATATCCCGACTCTTTGAGATGCATCTCTGCTGTGCCAACAGGATTGAGTGTGTCGCCTTCAATAGGAGTGAAGTGGAACGTGATGTACCCACCCGTAGAGGTTTGACGATAGGTCACACCCTCACGTGGCATAGGATTGCCTTCGTGTACAGGAAGCGCCACTTGCACATGAACCTTGTTTAAGTTTGCCACTTCCTCTGCTGTTTTGGGGTTTACTTCGCTGAGTACTGAAGGCATCCAATATTCACCTGCCATCTCAAAGGTCCAGCCGTCCATGATGGGCATTCCTGTTTTTTCTCCATTGATGTTGGGTTTTATATTACAAGCAGTTATCAGCAGAACTGATGCGATTACAATCGCTATCAAGTTTATTCGTCGATTCTTTTTCATGCTCTTTCAGGTTTTGAGTGTTAAGTTTTAGGCTGTTGTGTGCAAATGTACAGATATTCAAAGAAAGCGCCAAGGATTATGATGAAAAAATGATGAAAAAAGTGGAATTAGCAATTGCTGACTCCACTGATGATGCGTTGAATACCTTCTTTGACAAGACTTCGTCGGGTGGCGAGATTGATGCGAATATATCCTTCACCTGCTGTTTCTCCATATAAGGTGCCAGGGTTGACATAGACCTTATGGTGTTGCATCAAATAGTCTGCCACTTGTTGGGAAGTCTTGCCTGTGGCACGGATGTCAAGCCACAGGAGGTAGGTGCCTTCAAGCGTGGTGACAGGGCAGTGGGGAAGTGCCTCTTTCAACATCTGTTTGGCTAACAGATAATTGCCCTCATTGTATTGGCATAGTTCGTTAAGCCACGCCTCCCCTTCAGAAGTATATGCTGCTTGCAGGGCAAGGACACCGAAAGGATTGACGTCGCACACCTCGTTGATATTGATGGCTTTATCCACTTTCTTTCTAATGTCAGCATCTTTCACAATGATGTTGGCAATTTGCAGTCCTGCGATGTTGAAGGCTTTGGAAGGAGAAAGGCATACTGCACTGTTCATGGTAAAGTCTTCGGAGATGGAGGCGAAAGGGATGTAGGTATGTCCTGATAGGGTGAACTCGCAATGAATCTCATCGCTGATGACGAAAACATCATGCTGAAGGCAGATGTTCCCCATGCGTGTCAACTCTTCTTCCGTCCATACACGCCCTGCAGGATTGTGAGGATTGCAGAGCAAAAAGACTTTGACGGCAGGGTCAGCACATTGCTGTTCGAAGGTGTCCCAATCCACTTCATAACGCCCATTTACCATACGGAGTGGACTTTCTGCAAGAAGGCAATCGTTGTTCCTGATGCTTGAGAAGAAGCAGTTGTAGACAGGTGTCTGTACCAGCACTTTATCGCATGGGCTGGTGGTTGCTTTAATAATGGCAGAGATGGCTGGCACAACACCGCTGGTGTAGATGAAGGAAGACCTCTCGATGCTCCATCCGTGTCGACGCTTGAACCATTGAATGGTGGCATCGTAGTAACTTTCAGGCACGTGAGTGTAACCGAAACAGCCATGCTTCATCCTTTCCGTAAGTGCTTGCTGAATGCAGGGTGCTGTCTCGAAGTCCATGTCTGCCACCCACATGGGGATGACATCAGGATCATTTACCTCGTCCCACTTCACGCAGTTGGTTCCTTTCCTGTTGATGATTTTGTCAAAGTCGTATGTCATAGGTCTTGATGGAACTAATGGGGTTGTGAGTTTTGTATAATGACCTTGGCATCGGCAGGCGCCTTTTGGTTCTCATTCCAGATGAGTTCACCCACCTTGCCTTCAACAATGACAGTACCACTGGTTGGGTTCTTGATGCTGTGTACATTACCCTTGATGGTACCATTCACTGTGGAGTATTCAAGGATGAGGTTGGCATCCTCACCGAAGGTGCAGTCTTCGAGAATCAAACCATCCACATAGCACAGGAGTTGCTCACCCGTCAGATGGCAACGTACGAGACGAATGTTCTTACCGTACCATGCGAGGTACTCACCATTCACTTCGGAATCGTAGATGGTGACATTTTCCGATTCCCAGAAAGAATCTTTCGAATTGATGACAGCATCGTGTATCTCTACATTCTTAGCGTATTGGAAAGCATAGTTCCCTTCTTGATGGTAGTGGGTGATCTTGATATTCTCGCAGTGCATAAAGGCATAGTCGCAGTTGTCTATGCGCACATTCTTCAACTCGATGTTCTTGCAATCCCACAGATATTCTTCGCCATTGGGAAAATTTGTGTTCTCCACATAGATGCCATCCGTACGACGGAAGAGTTTGGGTGCATCCACTTTGCAGTTGGTCATATAGCAGTTGCGTGAGTACCACATACTACTTCTCGCACTTTCTGCAAAGTAGCAGTTGTTTACCTTGAATCCGTCCGTTTCCCAGAAGACATACTTGCCCTCGAAACAGCAGTTCTCCGCTTCAATGTTACTGCTTTCCTTGATAGATGACTCGCCAATGTGTATGGTCACATTCTCTAATCGTAAGTCGTGTGAGGCATAGAGAGGACGCTCGCCTCCAAATTCTTGGTTTTTAATCACTTTCATAGTTCATAGATTGTGTCTGTTCTAATCAATTCCTCTTTTTCTTCGAGGGTGGCTGAATGTTTGGCTTCTTCTATGCTGATATTGCTCCAACTTCGTCCACGCAGACGGAAAAGGAATGCCGCACCACGCCAACAGAGTTCCACGCACATCGCTATCCATACGCCTTGCAGCCCCATCGTCGGTACTAACAACACGGCTAATGTGAGCCTTACCACCCAGATACTGCCCAAATTCATGATGCTTGGAATGAGGGTCTTTCCTGAGCCTACGAAAGCCCCGTATGCCACAATGCTTGCCGCAAACATCGGTTCTGCCCATGCTTCGATGCGTAGAATTTCAGCACCGAGTTTCACCACATTGCCATCAGTGGTGATCATCTGCATCAGTTCGGGAGCAAAGACTCCCATGAGTAAACCCATCAATGCCATGATGGCCATGCCCAAACCTACGGACATCCATGCAAAACTGCGCATGAGGTCTTTTCGTCTTGCTCCGAGGCTTTGCCCCACCAACGTGGTTGCTGCTTCGGAAATACCATAACCAGGCATATAACAGAGACTTTCGATATTGATGCCAAACGTGTTGGCGGCAATAGCAACAGAACCTAATGGTGCAATGATGCTGGTAATGGCAATCTGTGCGCCACACATGACACCGCGTTCGAGACTAATCGGAGAACCAATGACGAGAGCCTTCCGGAGCGTCATGCGGGTGGGAATGTAGCGATGTAAATCCCAATGTTGTACAAGGCTTGCAGAATTGGCATCTTCCCAGCGCGTGGGCAGGTCTTGTGAGAAGCGCAATTGCCGATCCTTCACTGCCATGAAATAGAGCATCAACACCATCGTGATTGCATAGCCTAAGAAGGTGCCGTAGGCAGCACCTGCTGTACCCATATGCAACTCGAAAATGAAAATATAGTTGAAGATTATGTCCAACAAGCACATCATGGCATTCAACAAACTGGGTACCTTGATGTTGCCACTGCACCTCAGACTTCCTGCGGCAATCATGTTGATTTCCAAAACAGGAAGTGCCAAGGCCACGATGGTGAAATACTCCGATGCGCCTGCATGAATATCCTCGTCAGCGCCTAACCAGACAGGTAAAAATGGTGCAATAAGCACTCCAATCAGAGCTAGTACAAGACTGAAAGCAAGTCCTGCAAACAACCCCTGCCTGATAACTCTTCTCGCACCTTTTAGATCTTCTGCTCCCACATGGTGCGCCACTTGCACTGAAAAACCTGCCGCAAAGGCAGAACAGAGTCCACCGAAGAGCCAGATGGTGGTGGAGACCAAACCGACAGTGGCTGATTCTTTCGTGCCGAGATGTCCCAGCATCGCTGCATCGATAATCTGCATTGCCACTGACGAAATCTGTGCCACCATCGCTGGCAGACTCAACAGCACAGTCAGTCGTAGTTTTTCTTGCCACGACATATTCCGCGCTCCTTTTCTGACCAACGCCAGCAACTCGTCCTTCGATAGACTCATGAATTTATTGTGGATTCCCTACGGTTCTCCCGCAGGTATTTATTTTACTGTTTCAAGGCTTCTGCCACCGTTTTCTCCACCGCCGCGCCCCTCAGATTCCTCTTCACAATCTTTCCATCAGGCCCAAATAGAATAATCTGTGGAATGCCAGTGATGCCATACGCATCACTTCCTGCACGTTGTGCATTCATCATCTGTGGATAAGGAATCTTCAATTCCTTGATCGCCTTCTCTGTGTCCTTCGGCTCGTCCCAAGTAGCCACACCAAGCACCTCAAACTTCTCGCCCTTATACTGATTATATACCTTAATCAGATTCGGAATCTCAGCCCTGCAAGGACCACACCAACTTGCCCAGAAATCCACCAGCACATACTTACCCTTTCCCACATAATCCGACAACTTCGTCACTTTACCCTGATACTCAGCCTCGAAATCCTTGAACATCTTTCCTTCGGCTGTTGCCAACTGGAGCAACCATTCCTTCTTGGCTTCTTGAATCTTCTCATCCTTCTTGAAATATTCGTTCTCATCGACTAACTTGATGAGGTCTTCGGTCTTCGTCATATAAGCAAGCAAGTTGGTGATGACGTAAACACCTGCCTCATTGGAATTCTCTTTCGCAAAATCGAATATAATTTTGGCGGCCTGTTCGTCATCGTCATCGGCAACATCCTTAAGTTTCTCCATAAGAGGCTGGAGCAGCGTGTCTAAATCACTCTTCCCATTTACTTTCGTTGCAGGAACCGCATCCTGCGCAAAACTTGTTGCAGCCATCATCATCAAGGCCACAACCACCATAAAAATCCTTTTCATTTTCTTTTTATATTAGTTGTCAAATAATTTGTTGCAAAGGTACGGATAAGTGAGCACACTACAAAATGAAATCGCTTTTATTTTTCATGTTGAGGCGCATCATGCCCTCGAAAATGTCCCCAAAACTCGTGTTTTCTCTCGTCTTTTTGTCCAATCTGTTCTTTTTTCTCATTTTTCTCAAAAAAAGTTTGTGAAAGATTTTGCCAGTTCGTAAAAAGGTCGTACCTTTGCACTCGCTTTCGGAAAAAAATCCGTTGGCGAGAGAAAAAATCGATCTTTGACAGACTGCGAACAGAATAAGACAAGCAGCGCGTATATATATGTAATATGTATATGCACAAGCAGAGAAGTCATTCCTTTTTTAGACTTATAACGAACAATGGAGCAGGATAGCCTGGCCGGTCAGACAGAACTATAAGAACATTATCATTACAGTGAAGAGTTTGATCCTGGCTCAGGATGAACGCTAGCTACAGGCCTAACACATGCAAGTCGAGGGGCAGCA
>JBGUGM010000244.1:0-13456 GCA_045111535.1 Bacteroidaceae bacterium | reverse complement strand
TAGTTGCAACCCTCTTGGGCAGCCACCTTCAGAAGTTTTGCGTACTGCTGCTTGCTGAGGTGCTCCTCCAAGTTCATGTGCAGAGCGGAACCACCTGTGAGGTGCTCGATGTATGGTGCACCGTGCAACTTGAACTTGTCGATGATGGAGAGGGTGTCGTCTTCCACCACGTAGAAGTAACTGTTGTAGCAGTCGCGTGGCACGAAGTAACCGTCTTCCCTATCCCACTTCGCATGCTTCACACCGACATTCTCAGCAGGAATCATCTCGCAGTTGAACATCACATCCTTCGTGCGGTACTGCTTGTTGTACTTCTCGATGAGTCCGAGGATGCCCTGCACGAACTTCTTGTAGTCCTCATTAGGCGTAATCTTCAAGCCCATGAATTCAGCCGCTTCCACGAGTCCGTTGATGCCGATAGTCAGGTACTGGCGACCAATGTTGATGTAACCTGCATCGAAGAGTGGCAACATGCCGTGCTCTTGCAGTTCCTTCAAGTTTTCATTGTAAGCCATCTGCACCTTGTGACAGAGGTCGATGACCTTGCCCAACTCCTCCAAGTAGTCCTTCTTCTCGTTCACGGCAGTCTGGATGCAACGATTGAGGTTGATGGTCAGCACACTCTTCGAGCCTGTCGAAACACCACCAGCGCCAAGCGTGTAAGAGAAGCCGTTGTCCGTGATTTCGTTGCGCAGACGGCAGCAAGAAGACAAGGAGTCGGCATTGTCGCTCATGTAGGTGAAGAACGAGTGTCCCTCAGCATACATCTCAGCCGTGAAGTCGCCCCACTCCTCGTCCTTAGGCTCGCCATTCTCGTCGGTCAGGAGCGCCATGGTCTCTACAGGGAACGTCAGCAAAGTCTTGGTGCGCTCGCGGTTGAACCACTTCATGAAGCGCTTCTGCAACCATGACAGACCTTCCCAGTCGGGCTGTGAACCATCGGGGAAGTAGAACTCGCCGAAGATGCTTTGGAAGTAGTATTTGTCGTAGTATGCCACGTTCCAGAACACAGCCTGGTAGTTGCGGGCACCAGTGGGTTGGTTGAGCGAATAAACAATCTGCTCGAAGTAGTCAGTGATGACCTTGTCGATGGTACGCTTCTTCAACGACATATCTGCCTGCTCGTCGGCACGCTTGTAGTAGTCGGTGCCGTACTCCTTACCGATGAAGTAGTTCATGTACATCAGGAACTCTGGCGTTGCACACGCACCCGAAAGCATCGAACTGACCATGAACACCATGTTGATGAAACCACCTGCAAACGACTTCAGATTCGTGGGTGCCGTTGAGTTACCACCAATCGAGATCGTGCCACCGATAAGCCAAGGGTACATCGTGATGGAGGCACAGTAGTTTGCCAGCGAGGTCTCATCGTTTTTATAGATGAAGTGATGCGTCAGTTTGTCAATGTACTCGTCAGCCAGTTCCTTGCCATACATCTTCTTGATACGGTCGGTCAACAGACGACGGTTCAGACGAATGAAGTTCGACTTGGGCAACTCACCGATCAGCGTGGCGATATTCTTGTGCTCCACATTCGCATTGGCATCATACTTCGAACCCGTCGCTGCATTCACACTCTCACAGTAGTCGCTCAGGAACTGCAACTTCGCCAACGTCTCACGGTCTTCCGTGTGCGCCTGACGGTACAGCATGAAAGACTTCGCCACCTTAAAATGCCCCTCCTTCATCAACGCCTCTTCCACCTGGTTCTGAATATCCTCCACTTTGATGTCATCCTTGATGTCCAGATGGCTGATAATCTTGGAAATCGTACCAAGGTCAGCAGGTTCGTCCACACTCTCGAACGCCTTCACAATCGCGTTCATGATTTTGTCCAACGAGAAACTGTCTTTCGAGCCGTCTCGCTTCGTAATGGTAAAATTACTAATTTCCATTGTTCTTCTATATTAGTATTATTTATTAAATATGTGTATTAATGTTTAGTACAAAAGATTGCTTATTCACTCAAAAGTACAGCACCTTTTTCAGGGGTGCAACTCTGTGTGTCTCAGTGACGAGATTGTTTATCCATTTTGCCCAATCCTATGAAGCCTTTCCTCTCCTTTCTTCACCACTTTTTCCAGACTCTTTTCTCACTTTTGGACAACTTTTTGTTTTTCTTATTTCAACTGCTTCTTCACCACTCGCTGTCTAACACCTTATATTTCAGTTAATTCATGATTTCTTCTCTCTTCAGAAGTTTTCCGTTTTGGAAAACTTTTTCATTTTCTACCTCACAAAAGTTTCCCGTTTTAGAAAACTTTTTTCGGATGCAAAGATATGAAATTATCTCTACTTCCAAACAAAAAACAAACTTTTTTTTCAAAAAAACACAAAAAAAATTGTTTTCTCACGCCCCTACCCCTTCAATTGTACATTGACCCCCATTTTCTCCACTCATCTCCTCTACCCCATCTCTTTTTCTTTCTTCCATAAAAAAGAACAAAACGAGAAACGAGGGTGTAAAAGTAAAAAAATGCTAAAGGCGTCAATGAATTGAAAGAAAATTCTTACCTTTGTACCTTGAACAATTATTAATAATGAGTATTACCAAAACTTTTATAACTAAAAACCACTTATGAACAACAAATTTACTAATCTAATGGCTGTCCTGTGCTGGATGCTTTCGCTCTCAGCAGGAGCGCAGTCAACGCAGTACACGACAAAGGGAATATCGAAGAATCCTGACAAATTCCTCGGGAACATCACCTCTCGCTACCAGATGGATTATGATGGAATCAAGTATTCCTCATTATGGAATCAAGTCACCCCCGAGAACGAATCGAAGTGGGGTTCGGTGGAAGGCAACAGAGGAAACTTCAACTGGGGATGCGACACGCCCTTCAACTATGCCAAGAGCAATGGCTTCACCTACAAGTTCCACGCTTTCATCTGGGGTGCTCAGTACCCAAACTGGTTCCCCAACCTGTCCATTACAGACCGTTATAATGCTATCGTGAACTGGGTGGATCATGTCAAGGGGAAATATAAACACTTGCCCATGATTGATGTGGTAAACGAGGCAGTTGGCACACACCAAGCGGGCAATCCGATGATGAAGGAGTCGTTGGGTGGCGGTGGTAAGACGGGTTACGACTGGCTGATCAAAGCATTCGAGTTGGCATACGAACGTTTCCCAAATTCCATCTTGATTTATAACGACTTCAACACATTCCAATGGAATACAGATGAATACATCGACCTCGTCCGTTCTCTCCGCGATGCAGGTGCGCCAATTGACGCCTATGGCTGTCAGGCTCATGACCTGAAGAACTTCAGCCTTGCCAATTTGAGAACTGTTGATTCGAAAATCCAAACAGCCTTAAAGATGCCTATGTATATCACCGAGTACGATATACAGAACGACAATGACGAGCAACAGCGCAATGACTACAAGAACCATATCCCTTATTTCTGGGAAAAAGACTACTGCGCTGGCATCACCCTTTGGGGATGGGTTTATGGCTGCACATGGAACGAGAATCAATCAGGTATCATCAAGAACAAACAGGACCGCTTAGCCATGAAATGGTTACGCGAATATATGGCATCGGACGCTGCCAAGAATGCCAAGAGCCCATTCCCTGGTATGATAAAGCGCGTGGGAGTCTATGTGAAGCCTAGAGACCTCAAAGTTGCCAAGGGCGACGTACTGCCTATCAAGGTGCGTACGTTCATCACTGATGAAGCCAAGAAAGAGAAAGCGGACATCGCCATTGACAAGGTGGAACTTTATGTGGGCAGCACCCTGATTGCCACCATGACCGAGGAACCCTACATTGCTGATTATGAAGTGTCTGCCAACGAAACAGCAGGAATTAAGACACTGAAAGCGATTGTCTATACCAACGATGATAACACGTATGAGCGTTATTCACGTGTAGAGGTGCTCGGTTCGACTGTAAAGCGTGAGCCATACAACGAAACTCCAGTAGAATTGCCAGGTACCATCAACTGTGGTGAGTACGACAAGGGCGCATCCGGCGTATCTTATAACAACGGTGTAGGACGTAATGCCGCAACTGTAACGAAAAGCGACGGTTGGATGGAATACACAGTGGATGTGAAAGAGCCAGGTCTTTATTCCTTCGATGCAGAAGTTGCTGCCGTGAATGATGGAGGCGTATTCCATCTGTCGGAGTATGGTTTCGATGACCTGACTTACTTCACCAACTTCATTGAGGTGCCTTCAACAGGCAGTGCCACCAACTTCCAAAGTCTGCACGGCGTCCTCACTCAGGAACTGACAGCAGGTCGTCACGTCATCTGTCTGAATACAGACAAGGGCGGTTTCTATATCAAGAGCCTGACATTCAAACCTTACGAACAGAACAAGAACATCTCCGTCAAGGTCGCTTCTGTCTCTGCGACAACTGTCTTTGCAGGCGAACCTGTGACTATCGATTTGACGGCAAGTGTTGCCACCGACAATATCGCCAGCGTGAAGGTTTACGCTAACGACCTGCTGATAGGTACACTGACTGAGGCTCCTTACGTCTTGGAATACGCACCTGCGGCAAAAGGTAACTATACGATTACAGCCATTGCTACAGATGCAGAAGGCAAAGAGAACAAATCAACCACCAATAAGACGTTGAAGGTGAAGGGACTTCGTTCTTCATATAAGGGTCAAGTCATCGAACTGCCCGGTACTGTTGAAGCAGAAAACTTCGATGTGGGTGGAGAAGATGTCACTTATCACGACTCCAACACTGAGTGTGAAGGAAGCGGTGCATCTTACCGTAGCGACGTTGGCGGTGTGGACATCAAGAATGTCAGTGGAGTGGGATACACCATCGGTTACACCCATTCTGGCGAGTGGCTCGAATACACGATTGACGTGAAGGAAGCAGGCTACTATGATTATGATGCTTACGTTTCTTGCGGTGGCACTGGCGCATCCTTTAAGTTGACGATAGAGACCGACAACGCTTCCAAGAACTTGAGCGAGACCATCAATGTACCACAAACAGGTAATGGAACATGGAACAATTATGTGCCTGTACATGGTCGCACCCTTATTTCTCTTGCAGAAGGTAAGCACACTCTCCGCATCAATGTGACGGGCGACAACGGTGACATCGACAAAGTTGTCTTCAAGCACCTCAATATTGACGAAAGCCTCAAACTCACACTCACAAGCGACCCTGCATCTGCCACAGTCAATGAGAATGTCACGCTCAAGGCAACCACAACTGCCACAAACATAACGAGCGTCAACTTTTACGTCGACAACAGATTGCTCAAGAACGTTACCGAAGCACCGTTCGAAGTGAACTATAAGCCAACGGTCAAGGGTACTTATAAAATTACCGCCGAGGCTATGGCCAATGACGGGAAGATATCCAAGTTGTATTCCTACAACTTAAAGGTGAACAGCAAACGCTCGCCTTATGGTGCAACAGCAATTGCTATTCCAGGAATTATCCAAGCAGAGAACTTCGACAAAGGAGGAGAAGGGCTCTCCTTCCATGATTCTGATTCAAAAGATGAAGGCGATGCTACCAACAAACGTACAGACGGTGAGGGTGTTGACCTTGTGAAGGGCAATAGTGGCACGGTGATTGGATACACAGCTAAAGACGAGTGGCTTGAATATACCGTTAATGTGAAAGAAGCAGGCAAATACTCTTATGAGGCAACCGTGTCTTCTGGCACAACTAATTCTGGTTTCCGCATCAGCCTTGTTAACGCCAATGGAACGCTCACCACTCTTGCCAATGTCTCTGTGCCACAAACCGCCAACAACGATTGGGGCACCTACAAGACTGTCACAGGCGATTTCCTCAAGGAGCTCTCTGCTGGTCAGCAGATTCTCCGCATCACCATCACAGGCGCTAACTGCAACATTGACAAGGTGAAACTCACTTGCGTCGAGCCTAACGCCATCAACGATGTAACCATTGAACCGACATTGGTCAATGGTAGAAAGGTGTTCGAGAATGGACAGTTCGTCATTTACCGTAACGGTAAGCGATATAATGCCCTTGGCGTGGAACTTGAGTGACATGCTCCATCACACTGACACAATAATGCCCGGCACACCATGTGTCGGGCATTATTATATATAAATATGTATAGACCTAAATCTCTGTAATGATGTCACCCATCAGCTTGCGGGTCGTAGGTCTCGGTGCAGCATCTGCAGCAAGATGTCCGAGGGGGATGAGGACTGCTGCCTCTTCTTCGAGGGGAAGGTTGAGCAACTGATGAAGAAGTTGGGCATCAAAGTTACAAACCCAGCAGGTACCAAGCCCCTGTTCAGCAGCGGCGAGACAGATGTGCTCAGTGGCGATGGCAATATCGATGTCGCCATGATCCTTCTGATCAGTAGGACGATGCCACGACTGGTCGTGACGAATACATCCAATGATGACGAGGGGTGCAGTAGCAAACCAATCACGCGGATAAGTCTGGCGCACCTTCTCCAACGCCTCATCGGTACGGGCAATGTAGAAGTGCCAAGGTTGGAAATTCACTGCTGAAGGTGCGATGCGGGCACACTCAAGGATGTAGTTGAGTTGCTCATCACTAACGGGTTCTTCGCTATAAGAGCGGACGGAGTAGCGCGTTTTGGCTAATTGTTGAAAAGTCATAGGCTATTTCTTGGTTGTTGTTGGCTTCTTTGTGGTTGTAGTAGGTTTCTTCGCCGAAGTCGTTGCTGGCTTCTTCGTTGTTGTCGTAGTAGTCCGGGCTGTTGTGGTAGTTCTCCTAACAGCAGTACGACGGCGTTTCTTCACAGGTTCAGGACGACGATGGAGTTTGGTATGCACACGCCATCCGAAGAAGGCACGGGCTTGCCATTGCGTGTCACGCAGGGCGAAGTCGCTGTCTTTACCACTCTTGGAATGCTGAACAACAGAGGTGAGTCCGATGAAATAACGATCCCATGAGTAGATAGCACCCAGACGACCGACAATGAAGAAATTAAGGCGACCACTATCCATCTTATTCACTTCCTCATTACCTTGACCATCAGTAGTGTGGAGTTTGTAATTCTGCCACACCATAAGACTGGGCTGTGCGGTAGCATGAATAAGCCAATGCTTGCCTGCCACAAGGTTGTAGCCATAACCTGCACCGATGGAGAAAGAATTCATGTCGATACGATGAAGCGAGGAGGCGAAATCATGGTCAGGATCGAGGTTATCACCAATCTTGATGCGACCAGTATTGAAACCAGCCTGCACAAGGAAACTACCCGCTGAACGTTTTTGTACCCAAGTGCTATTGAAGACGGCTGGTAGCGAGAACTTCTTGCCATTAAAGACATAGTAGCCAGCCAACGCAAAGAGACGCATGTTGGTGTTGGCAAGTTTGTGAGTATGTGCATCCAAACTGGTGCGTCCGTGGAAAGCATCAACTTTCTCGAAGGTGAGGTCAATGCCAAAAGTATTGCTATAGTAATTAATAGCAGACATCATGTCGGAGATGTCGCTGAGTATCTTGCTAGGTGACAACGAGAAGGAAGCCGAAATGCCCCGGTAGTTTGCCATAATACCAAGTGTCACCTTCGGATCTGCATTAAGATAGTAGTTACCTTTGTTTCCGCCCGCATCCACAGCACGAATATGCATCAAGTCACCAAACACGTCTGTTTTGGCACGGAAAGTCCAAGTCTCCTGTGGACGAGCCACATAGAACGTATCAGTGGTGATCTTGGCATTCCTCACATCGAGGATACTGTCTGCCTTGATCATCGCTTCTTCCGCCTTGGGCTTGAGCGAGTCAATCTTCTCCTGAATGTTCTGAACAATCTGTTCCTTCTTCTCTTGCAGACGTTCCAGAAGGGTTGTCTTGGTGGTATCAGTGTCGGTGCTATCAGCAGCAAAAAACTGCATATTCTTTCCCTCTACCATGCCACACACCATCAGTGCGAGCAACAAACAAACAAATGATTTATTCATAATCCTTTCAATATCAGTTGGAATCGTTGCAAAGTTAACACTTTTTCAAATAGTCACAAAACATTTGGGGGGAAATTCTTTTATTGTGTTTCCACATCCATCTTTTTTTTCCTTTTCCTTGCCGTTTCCACATAAAAGCCGTAACTTTGCAACAAATTACGAATCCGTTGATACAAACTCATCAAACTCCTGTGAAATTATCTGTCATCGTTCCTGTTTATAATGTTGAGAAATTCCTTCCTCGCTGCCTCGAATCCTTACTACGGCAAGGCCTGAAAGCAGGGGAATATGAAGTTATTTGTGTGAACGATGGCTCACCTGATAACTGTGCAGCCATCTTGGCTGAATATCAACAGAAGCACCCCGACATCTTTAAGGTTATCACGCAGGAAAATCGAGGATTGAATGAAGCGCGTAATACAGGAATGAAAGCAGCACAGGGCGAACATATTGGATTTCTAGATTCTGATGATTATATTATCGACGGTGGTTATAAGTATCTGCTTGATCATTTCTGCGACGAAGGGGTAGACGTGCTTCAATTCTGTTTTGTCCCCGCCTATACTGACGGCAAGACCCTTTACAATTCCAAAGCAAATTCTAATGGAATTATCTCTTTCGAAGGAGATGGAGCAGATGCATACAACCGTTGGTCATTGCATTATGTATGGTCGAAGTTCTATCGACGCGCTTTTCTCGAAAAGCATAACATCCAGTTCGAGTATACCTTTTTGGAGGATGAGCCCTTCAATTTTGAAGTCTTCAGCCATTCTCCTCGTCTACGTATCGTAACAAGCAAGATCTATCGATATGAGCAGGGAAATGCTAATTCTCTTTTGACCACTGTCCAAAAAGAGAAAGTGCAAGGTCAGTTGAAGGAGTTGATCACTATTCTTGGAAAGACCAACCGATACCTGCAGAACGGGGATAAAAAAATGGCTTCAGCCGCGCAAAGGGGCATCAATGTCTATCTACGTTATTACTATAACAAGATGCTGAAAGCACATCTCACCAAAGGAGAATGGGAAAATTACACCCGACAACTCAAGGGGCTGCCTATTCATCAGGTGGACTCATCTTATGAGAAATCCTTTTTAGGCAAGGCAATCGCTCATCTAAAGAACTGGTCGGGTAGTTCATATCCAGCCTATCTCATGACAGAGTTCCTGATGAATACGGTATTTGAGCGTTTTATCCGTCCACACATCATCTCCTCTTATGACAAATAACCAGCATCTCCTTGAGGTACTTGCTTAATGACACATTTTCTTCCTTTTCTTTGCTCTTTCCACAGAAAAGCCGTATCTTTGCAACGAATTACGTATCTGTTGATACAAACATAATCACAATGTCGATGAAACTTTCCATCATTGTGCCCGTCTATAACGTGGAGAGGTTCCTTCCCCGTTGTCTCGACTCCCTCATGCGCCAAGATATGCAAACAGGGGAATATGAGGTCATTTGTATAAATGATGGCTCACAAGACAGGAGCGGCATCATTTTGGCGGAATACGAAGCGAAGCACCCTGATATCTTTAAGGTCATCACACAAAAGAATCAAGGTGTGAGTGTCGCGAGGAATGTTGGTATGAAGGCAGCGCAGGGAGAATATATCACTTTTGTAGATAGCGATGATTATGTGGCAAGAGGAGGGTACACATATATATGCCAGCATTTCTTGTATGGAGATCCTGATGTGGTATCGTATAACGCTAGACGAGTGAAAAATAGTGAAATTGACAAACTTGAAAATGCTGCCATCAATGGCAGCGTAACGTATAAAGGTGATGCTGGCGAAGCATATAAACGCTTACAGTACAGGACTATCTGGTCAAAATTCTACAAACGTAGGTTTTTGTTGGAACATAATATCAGGTTTGAAGATATTCTAAGCCAGGATCAAATGTTTAACTTCGATGTTTTTCGCAACCATCCATATGTGATACTGACAGATTGTAACATATATAGATACATGCAGGACAATGAAGAATCAATCCAAACGACTAAAGTGGTGGCGAAGGTGCGTAAATTGATGGATGATCAATTATATGGAATGGATGTATTAAAAAAGTATCTAAACCAAGGTGAAACCTCGATGTCAGCAGGCGTGAAGAAATCCATTTGTGACTATCTGGGAATCTTCTACACGAAATCTTTTTATGCCAATCTTTCATTCAAAGAGTGGAAACGGTATATGCATCCTATTCGAGAGTTAGGCCTTAATCAGATTTTGCGTGAGAAAGAAAAGACGTTTGTGGGTAAACTAATAGCGATGTTAAAATGCGTGTCGAGTCATTCATATCTGATGTATCGGCTCGTGGGATTCTTTCACAGGAACATATTTGAGAAATTTCTACTTAAAAAATTATAAGTAACAAAGATTTGTGTAATTTTAAAATTGTAAAGGGAGATCGCACAGCGTTAGATGGGTCCTTTTAAGGGTTGCGGATGAAAAAACGAGGGTAAAAAGTGAAAAAACAATTCCACATTTTTATGTGTCAAGAATAATTTGTATCTTTGCCCAGAATTCTGGTCTTTTAGTACAAAACTGAAACCACCCTCCGAAACCAAATAGATGAAACTATCCGTCATAGTCCCGGTCTATAACGTGGAGAGATTCCTCCCACGTTGTCTCGACTCGCTGATGCGTCAGGGACTTGACGCGACCGAATATGAGATCATCTGCGTGAACGACGGCTCGCCCGACGGGTCGGCGCGCGTTTTGGCCCGCTATGAGAAGAATTATCCCGACCTCATCACGGTCATCACTCAGGAAAACCAGGGACTGGGCGGTGCGCGCAACACTGGCACCGCCGTGGCACGTGGCGAATATGTGGCCTATCTCGACAGCGACGACTACCTCATCAACGGAGCCTACCGCTACTTGCTCGACCACTTCTGCCAGGACAAGCCCGACGTGCTCTGCTTCGCCCACTACAATGTGCGCACCGACGGCATCTCCATCCACACCTCCAATGTCAAGCCTGATGGCGTGGTCACCTTCGACGGCGATGGAGCCGAAGCCTACAACCAGTTGCCCCTGCCCTTCGTGTGGTCCAAGTTCTACAAGCGTTCCTTTTTGGAGGGCCACGACATCCAGTCTGAAATCGTCATCTGCCAGGACGAGATCTTCAACTTCGAGGTATTCCGTCAGCATCCCCGCACCCGCATCGTCAGTTGCCTTGTCTGCTGCTACGAGCAGGGCAATCTCAATTCCATTCAGAAGACGGTCAACAAGGAGAAAGTGCTCGTGCAGCTCAACGACCTCTACTACAACATCGTCATGATGAAGACCTACCTGCAGCAGAACACCTCCCTCGACATGGAGCCAGCCGCACGGCGCAACATCAACAACTTTCTTAACATCTACAACAAGAAGCTCCTCAGCGTTTCGCTCAGCCGCGACGAGTGGAAACGCTACACCCATGTGCTGCGTATCGAGCGGCAGACGAGCGTCTATGGCGACACCTTTGTGGGCAAGGCCATCGCCTTCCTGAAGAACATGGCCACCCACTCCTATCCAGAGTACCTCTTCGTCCATTTCTTCCATCGACATATCTTCCTCAGATACATCCTTCCCCGCATGCAGGCATAAGCGAGCGGAGAAAGAGGAAGGAACAAAATAAATTCAACACATCGAGTAAAACAACCCAAGCATCCAAGCACAGAAAAAATATGAAAATAGCCTACTGCACAGACACTATCAACCGACTGGGAGGCATCGAAGTGGTCACCCTCGCCAAGGCCAATGCCTTGGCCGAATTGCCTGGCAACCAGGTCTGGATTGTCGTGGCCAACAACGAGCGTTCGTCGATGACGCGCCTCCACAAGGCCAACGTGCTCGACCTCGCCGTGCGCTACTACGAAAATGACTCCCAAGGCGGCTACTGGCATGCGCTGCGCGACTACCTGCGTAAGCGGAAAATTCACCGCCAGCGTCTGGAGGCCATTCTCAACGATATACAGCCCGACATCGTCATCTCTACCGGCACCAGCATGAAGTTTGCCTTGCCTAAGTTCAAGCTCAAGTCAAATCCCGTCCTCATTCGCGAACTGCACTACTCGCATCACTATCGCCAGGAGACTGCCTCCAGCCTGCGTGAGCGGCTCGTGGCCATTGCCGGCGAGTGGTACGACTACCACTTCTCCATCAAGAAATACGACAAGATCGTCGTCCTCACCGAAGCCGACAAGTCTGGTTCGTGGGCCACATGGGATAAGGTGGTGGCCATTCCCAACCCCATCACCCATGCCACCGACCACCTCTCCACTCGTACCGAGAAGGTGGCCGTCACGGCAGGTCGCCTCGCCCTCAGCAAGAACTATTTCTCCATGATCAACGTGTGGCGGAAGGTGGTCGACCGTCATCCCGACTGGTCGCTCCACATCTGGGGTTCAGGTGCCTTGCAGGCTGCGCTGGAGCGGCACATCAAGGAAATGGGAATGGTCGGCCGCGTCTTCCTTAAGGGCTATTCCTCCACGGTGACCGACGAGATGGCCAAGGCTTCCCTATTCCTCTCCACTTCTGTTTCCGAAGGTTTTTCGCTGGCCACACTCGAGGCCATGTCTGTGGGAATCCCCACCATTGTCTACAATTGTCCTGGCGGCATCAGCCATCTGGTTAGGGACAACGAAACTGGCTACCTCATTCCTATGAACGACGAGGCCGCCATGGTCGACCATGTGTGCCGGCTCATTGAGGATACGGAACTGCGCCGCACCATGGGAGAGGCGGCTCTGCACGAGTCGAAGCAATACCATGCCAAGAACATCGCCCAGCGGTGGATGACCTTGTTCCAGGAAACCTTAGCAAAGAAGAGGGGAAAAGATCCATCTTAATCCGCCAAGCACATATCCAACATTTCCTTGATAAAAGACTTCATGTCCTTGTCCATGTGTTGACCGATGAATACCAGTTTCTGCATGCGGTCGCCATACTCGGCATCCCAGTCAGCACGTATTTTGGGCTCGGCTTCCAAGAGACGGTTGAGTTGGTCTTTGGGCATGGTGGCGTACCATTGTCCGCAGTTCTTGAGGGAGAACTGTTTGCCCGCCTGTTCAAAGAGATAGCAGATGTCTTCCTCACCCTTGAACCAGCAGATGCCTTTGGCACGAATGATGTTCTTCGGCCAAAGACGTGCCACGAAATCGTCGAACATACCAAGTTTCATGGGGCGGCGAGCATAATACACGTAGGTTCCAATGCCATATTCTTCAGCTTCACCTTCATCGTAGTGATGATGGTGGTGCTCGTGACCATGATGATGTTCATGCTCATGAGCTGAATGGGCTTCGTGGGAGTGTTCATGCTCTTCTTCATCATCGTCTTCATCCTCTTCCTCGTGATGATCTCCTTCCACTGCTTCTATCCATGCGGCGCTGGTTGCCACCTTATCGAAGTCGAACATCTTGGTGTTGAGAATCTTGTCGAAGTCCACGTCGCCGTAATTGCATTCAATGATGTCGGCTTGGGGTTGAATGGCACGGACGATTTGCTTGATGCGTGCCAGTTCCTGTGGTTCCACTTCGGCAGCCTTGTTGAGCAG
>JBGUGM010000243.1:0-14303 GCA_045111535.1 Bacteroidaceae bacterium | reverse complement strand
TTCAGACGCAGGTGCTCATCGACAGCCTTGTTGAACTGCTCGCGGAAGTCTGGAATCTCCTCGATGAGTGACTCCAACACGGGGGTCTCCAATGCCAGGAACACAGAATCTGTCACGGCACGTACACTCACCGTAGAGTCTGCTGCACTCAGCAAGTCAGCCTCACCGAAGTACTCACCATCGCCCAAGAGTGCGATGCGCAGTTCCTCACCATGAGTACCTGTGCTGATGACCTCAGCCTGTCCATTAGCCACAATGAAGAACTTCTGCTTGTCCTTGCCCTGCGTGACGAGGTTCTTGCCACGAGCCACCTCCACAGGCACGAAGTTGCGAGCCAAACGAGCCACAATCTCCTGCTTGATATTCTGGAAGAGTGGAATGGCACGGAGGTTCTTCGCTGTGAAACTGGGCACGCCATCGAAGTACTGAATCTCGATGCGTTCAGCCTTCTTCAGTTCCACCTTCGTGCGGTTCACACGATAGGTGCCACTTTCCACCTGCTGCCAGGGAAGGAGTTTGAGGAGAAGTCTCGGTGTGATACTGCCCATCTGAGGGGCTGTCTTGGTGGTGTTCGCCAGTTTGCGAGCCGTTGCAGTCGTGATACTGCGCTGAATGTTGTTGTCTGCCATGTTGTTGAATTGTTTTTAGTTTATCTTAGTGTAATTTTCTCAGTTACTTCTCCCTCTGCGATGCGGAAAGCATTGAGCACAGGTTTCTCTTCTGCCAGCGAGAGAATGAAATAGAGGATGTTAGGGTCGTATGCCAAGCGCTTGTCTTCTTCCGAAGGACGGGAGGGTGAAGCAGGATGGCTGTGCCAGTTGCCCACAATCTTCAAGCCCTGCTGACGGGCATATTTGATGGCGGCAAACTGCTCCTTGGGGTCGAAACTGAAGTGCTCCTCCGAGTGGTCGATGTTGGTCATCGGGAAGTTCTCCGTAGCCGTTTCCTTGTCGGGACCCAGCAGATAACCGCATGACTCCACAGGGGCATCCTTCTGTGCTTGCGCCAAGATGGACTGATATGCCGATTCCGTGATAGTGACCATTACTTTTGTATTGTTACTTTGTGAACATTTCCCTCCACGTGTTCCACGGAAAGGACGTTGTAGCCCTGTTCCTTTGCCGAACGAGGCACATTCTCCAAAGGTTCCCCTTCTGTCAGGAGCACTTCAAGCGTGTCACCTGCTGCTATCTGCGCCAATTTGAGTTTGGTCTTTACGAAGGTCATGGGGCAATGCTCCTTCGTGATGTCAAGTGTATGTATAGCCATAATGAAAGTGAAAAGTGAAAAATTAAATAAACAAAGTCTGTCCTCCCTCGCTGAGGTTCAGGAATGAGGCTACACCGAGCACATCCTTCACTTCGGGGATGAAATCTGTCTTTTCCAAGCCAAGCACGTGCATCGCCATTTCGCAGGCATAGAGGTTTACACCCAGTGCATTGGCTGCATCGACGAGTTCTTCGAGGGTAGCCACGTTGTTCTTACGCATCAGAGAGCGGAAGATTTGAGGGCCAATGCCAGCGAAGTTGAAGCGGCTGTTGGGGGCGACACTCAATCCACCCATCATGAAACCAAAGAGTTTCGTGAGCCAGTTGCCACCCGTGAAACTGCGTCCACGCTTCTGCTTGATGGCATCCAAACCCCAGAAGGTGAAGAAGATGTTGACTTCGTAGCCCACAGCGGCAGCACCTGTTGCCAGCGTGAAAACTGCTGTCAGTTTGTCGAAGTCGCCAGAGAAGGCGATGAGTGAGAGTTTCTTTTGTTCTGCCATGTTCTTGTGATGTATTAGTGGCTCTTCAAGTCGCAAGCAGCCTGTTCGTAATCAATGAGTTCTGTGATGGTTGGATTCGTGCCACAGATGGGGCATCGGTCTGTCTTCTTCACGTTGATCTTGCGGAAGTCCATCGTCTTGGCGTTGAAGGTGAGCAACTTGTTGGTGAGCAGTTCGCCCACACCTGTCAGGTACTTCAGCGTTTCTGCTGCCTGAATGGTGCCCAACATACCTGCGATGGCTCCCAACACACCTGCCTGACTGCACGTAGGCACGGCTCCTGGTGGGGGTGGTGTCTTGAACATACAACGGTAACATGCTGTGCCTGGCACATGGGTGAAGGTCTGTCCCTCAAAACGGAGGATGCCACCATGACTGAAAGGTTTGCCAGCCATCACACAGGCATCGTTGATGAGGAACTTCACAGGGAAGTTATCGGTACCATCCACCACAAAATCGTATTCCTTCACAATGTCAAGGGCATTGTCTGACATCAGGAACTCACGATAGGTGTTGACCTTCACGTGGGGATTGATGGCGTTGATGGTCTCTTTCGCCGATTCCACCTTCCACTTGTCCACATCAGGAGTGGTGTGGATAATCTGACGCTGCAAGTTGCTCAAATCAACGACATCACCATCCACGATGCCGATAGTGCCGACACCAGCCGCAGCCAGATACATCGCCACGGGAGCACCCAAGCCACCAGCACCGATGACGAGCACCTTGCCCTCACGGATTTTCTCCTGACCTTCCACACCCACATCCTGCAAAAGGATATGGCGCGAATAGCGGTTCAGTTCTTCTTCTGTGAAATCAAACATACTGTCCTCCTCCCATGAAATAAAGGAAATCCACGGTGTCACCCTCATTCAGTTGAAGGGTGGCAAAGTCTTCTCTATCTACGAACTCTTCGTTCACCTGCACACTCACCATATCGGGTTGTGCCACATTGTTCTGCTGAATCAAATCTGCTACAGTAGCAGGGAGTTGGACCTCCTGGTCCTCTCCATTTACTATCAATTTTGCCATAATGATGAAGTTTCCAGCCCACGCGCTGGGCGAGGGTTTGATGATTATATATAAGTAATTATGTCTTATTCTTCTGAGAAGAGTTTCGTGCTGAGGTAGCGTTCACCTGTGTCAGGCAGCAGCACTACGATGGTCTTGCCTGCATTCTCGGGGCGTTTGGCTATCTCGATGGCAGCATGAGCAGCCGCACCGCTGGAGATACCCACCAATGTGCCCTCGGTCTTGGCAAGAAGACGGCTGGCAGCAAAAGCATCCTCGTTCTTCACTCTGAACACCTCGTCATACACTTTGGTGTTGAGTACCTGAGGCGTGAAACCTGCACCGATGCCCTGTAACTTGTGAGGACCAGGCTTTCCACCTGACAACACTGCAGAATCGTAAGGCTCCACAGCCACCACCTTCACCTTGGGGTTCAGTTGCTTCAGCACCTCACCTACACCTGTGATCGTTCCACCTGTACCGACACCTGCGATGAAGATATCGACTTTCCCGTCAGTGTCCTCCCAAATCTCCTTGGCAGTGGTCTGACGATGCACCTCTGGGTTCGCTTCATTGGCAAACTGCTGGGGGATGAACGCATCGGTCTGTGATGCCAGTTCCTGTGCCTTGCGGATAGCACCCGGCATACCCTCATGAGCAGGTGTAAGCACCAGACGGGCACCCAAACTGCGAAGCAAGGTGCGACGCTCGATGCTCATGCTGTCAGGCATCGTAAGGATGAGTTTGTAACCACGTTGGGCTGCCACCAATGCCAATCCCACACCCGTGTTACCACTGGTGGGCTCGATGATGACAGTGTTCCGTCCGAGAAGTCCCTGCTTCTCAGCCTGTTCGATGAGTGCATAACCTACGCGGTCTTTCACGCTGCGTCCTGGATTCAGATACTCCAGTTTTGCCAAAACGCGGGCTTTCAGTCGCTGTTTCTTCTCCACCTTTGAGAGTTCAAGCAAAGGTGTTTTGCCTATCAGTTCAACAAGGCTTTGTGCTATTTTTGCCATAATGATGAAGTTTTATAATTGTTTGATGGTGCAAAGTTCGGGGTTTTCACGCTACTGGACAATCCCATACGTGCGGTATTGTCCTACCTCTTTTATGGTATCTCCCTGACTGCCTGTACGATATCCTCGAAGATATCGTCCACATCCTCCAAACCTACGGAGAGGCGAATTGTGGTGTCGCGCACATCCATTTCTGCTTTCTGCTTGCCACCGAAAGGACCAAAGATGGTGCTGTAGGGATGGATGGCGAGACTCTTGTTGTCGAAGAGGTTCGTTGCCCTGCGGATGAGTTGCAAGTGGTCGATGAAGTTGAAACAGGTCTTGCGGTCGGCAAGGTCAATGGTCAACATCGCTCCTGCTGTCTTGCCAAACTGCTTCACAGCCAAGTCGTGGAAGGGGTTGTCCTCCAAACCAATGTAGTTGACCTGCTTGATTTCGGGCACCTCCTTCAGTCGCTTTGCCAAGGTGAGGGCGTTCTGTGCCTGCACCCGATAGCGGGCATCGAGGGTTTCCAGTCCGAGGCTCTGCATATAGGCGGCATGGGGGGACATGTAACTGCCCACATTGAAGAGGAGTTCGAAGCGGATACGCTGGTTGACCACAGGGAAGGTGCCATAGTCGATGACCAAGCCTCCCAAGGAGGTGGCACCGCCAGAGATGTACTTCGTGCTACTCACCACCTCCACATCCACACCTAATGCCTTGGCACTGAACTGTGTGAAAGGGATGACAGTCGTGTCAGCAATGAGCGGAATGCCCTTCTCGTGGGCAATTTCAGCGAGTGCTGTGAGGTCAGCCACTTCCAACTGCGGGTTGGTGACAATCTCCAGATAGAGGCAAGCCGTGTTCTCATCGATGGCATTCCTCACCACATCGAGGTCGAGCAAGTCAATGGAGCGTGTCTCAATGCCGAGACGCGAGAAGGTGCGGTTCATCAATGCCACCGTATTGCCAAAGAGATGGCGCGACGTGACGATGTTCTTCCCCTGCTCCACAAACACCAGCAAGGCATTTGTGATGGCTGCCATGCCCGAACAGAAGGCAAACACGTTCGTCGCCTCAGTCAGGGCTTTCACCTTGTCCTCAAAATACATCACGGTGGGATTCATCACCCTCGAGTAGTCGGGTGCCAACACCCTGCCACAGAAGGCATCCGCCATGTCCTTGGCAGTCTCAAACTCGTAGGCTGCCGTGTGATAGACTGGCATGGCTATCGCCCCAAAGGCATCCTGCCTCGGAAATTTCGTATTGATGGCTATTGTAGATTTTTTCATTCTAAATATAGTATTCCACCATTTCCACCAGTCCTGCTCGGAGGGCATATTTCGTGGCTTCGTAGATGGTGTTCACGTTGATTTTTCGGAAGATGTTCTTCTTATGGGTGGTGATGGTATGGATGCTGGAATTGCGCTCCACGGCAATCTCCTTCACCGACTTGCCCAGGGCAATGAGTCGGAGCACTTCCTTCTCGGTGGCAGTCAGTTGGTCACGTTCTGCGAGGGACTGCTGAGCGGAAGGGGTGAGCAGGAGGTTGGTCACCTGATGGCAGAGGAAACGCACCCCTGTGATGGCGCATTTGAGTGCCGTGATGATTTCCTGTGCCGAGTCGTTCTTCAGGATCATGCTGAACTGCTGTTCCACACTGAGTCGGCGTATCAAACTCTCTGTCAGGTCATCGGAGAAGAGTACCCAAAGCACATAGGGGAAGCGGTCAGCAAGGTTGAGGAGTTCGTCGCTGCTGGTGAGGTCAAAGAGAGTGTAGTCGATGATGACCACTGCTGACGGGTTCTCTTTGAGTTCTGCAATCAGTTCGGCTCTGCGACTCAGTTCCTTCACTTCCAGTCCTTCCACATCCTTCAATGCTCCACGCACCAGGGTTTTCAGCCCCAAACGTGTGATGTCCTGATTATCTGCAATGATGATAGTTTTTTTGTCCATGTCTTTTGTCCTTATAATTTTCGAGTGCAAAGGTACGACGACTTCTACTTTTTACCAAGGAGAAGACATTTCTTTAGGAAATTTATCTACAAGACATGCTTGCAACAGAAAGAACAACCTGATATACCATGATTGTGGTAGCAATATCCCTCATCAAAGGGATTTCGGGGGCGGGGAAATGTCCGTACCTTTGCAGTCGAAAAGGACAACAGTCAACGGTCAACGGACTAAAGACAAGAAGTTACACATATTAAATATATAAAAAGACATGAAGATTAAAGCATTTTTGACAGTAATAGCAACAGCCGTGACACTCACGGCAAGTGCAGCAACAGCGCAGAATGATGGTGTGATCACCGTGAAAGTGAACAAGGCAAGCCAAGCCTTGGTGGAGAAGTGGATTGAGGGTTACAAGGCAGTGAACCCCAACGTGCAGATTGCCCTTGTGAGTGGCAAGAATGCAGATGCAGACCTCACCCTGGTGAATCGTCATCAGGAGGGAGTGAATGTGACCTACGTGGGACGTTATGCCCTGCTGCCCGTCACTTCAACAGAGAATCCTCTGCTGAGCGACATCCAGAAGAAGGAATGGAAGAGCAAGGACATCAAGAACCTCTTCTTCACGGCTGAAGACCTCGACGAGGAATATGAGGAGGAAGTGGAAGGCAAGAAGAACAAACTGAAGGATAAACTTACGGTGTATTCAGGCAGTGGCAAGGCATCCCTGTCAGGCATCTTCGCCTCTCACTTCGGACGCACCACTGATGACCTGCGCGGTAACCGCATCGCAGGTGATGACCTCTATCTGCTCTCTGCCATCAGCGAGGACAAGGCTTCTGTCACCTTCAATGCCTTGAGCAACCTCTATGACCTCTCTTCCCGCACCCTCCGTAGCGACCTCGCTTTGTTACCACTCGGTGTGAAGGCGAGCCAACGTGAGGCACTCCGTTCAGGCAACCTTGACGAAACGCTCGAACTCATCGAGAACGAAGCCATTGACCTCATCCCTGTAGAAGACATCGGTTTCACCTACAACAACTTTGATGCAGACATCGACAGTTTCCTCCAGTGGGTCATCCGTGACGGACAGCAATACAACCATGAGGCAGGCTTCCTCCACCTGACGAATAAGGAAGTGGAGAGCCAACTGAAACTCTTGGCACAAAATAATTGATAAAAACCACAAAAAACTTCATCAATATGACTCATCAAAAATTTATTTTAGCGGCGGTGTTGACCGTCGCTTCCACTTTTGCGACATTTGCACAAACAGTGCAAGGCACCATCTTGGATGCCACAACAGGAGAGAGTATCATCGGCGCCACCGTGAAATACGGTGATGGCAAGGGTGTACTGACTGACATTGACGGACATTTCGCCATTGACGTGAAATCCTTACCCGTCAAGTTGAACATCAGTTTCACGGGCTATAAGCCTCAGACGGTGACCGTGTATGACGACGAAGAGGACATCAACGTAAAACTCACTGAGAAGCGCAGTTACCTGAACGACGTGGTCGTGGTGGGTTATGGCACACAGAGCCGCACCCAACTGACAGGTTCGGTGGTGACAGTCAAGGCAGATGTGTTTGAGAACAGCACTGCCAGCACTCTTGACGGAGCCTTGAGCGGACAGGTGGCAGGACTGAATGTCACCGCAGCCAGTGGACAACCAGGTGCTGACAGCAGCATCCGTATTCGTGGAGGTAACTCCGTGAATGCCTCAAACGAGCCTCTGTATGTAGTTGATGGCTTCATCTATTACAAAGATGCCAGCAACAGCGGTACAGGTCTGGGTGCCATCGAGAGCAGTCTCAACCCCTTGGCAACCATCAACCCCAACGACATCGAGAGCATCGAGGTGTTGAAGGATGTAAGTGCCACTGCCATCTATGGTTCACGTGGTGCCAATGGTGTCATCCTCATCACTACCAAGAAAGGTAATCTCGGCGAAAAGAAAGCGCACATCTCCTATGGATATAGCCTCGGACTCAGCAGTGTGACCAAGCATCTTGACCTGCTCAATGCCTCCGAGTGGGCACAGTTCCAGAAGACTTATTTCAGCAATAAAGGTGGTTACACCGACGAGCAGATTGCGGCATTGGGCAAGGGCACTGACTGGCAGGATGCTGTGCTCAGGACTGCCGTGCAGCAAGGACATGAACTCTCTGTGAATGGCAGTACCGACAAGAGCCGTTATGCCTTCTCAGCCAACTACACCGACCAAGACGGTATCGTGCTCAACACAGGTTTCCAACGCTACAACTTCCACATCAACACGGAGTGGGAGTTGCAGAAGGGCTTGAAGTTTGGTGTCAATGCCACCTACGGACGCAGCAAGCAACAGGGCTTCACCACCACGGAGGAGCAGGTGTTCAACTCATCGCCCTACTCTGCCGGCATCACCAATAGTTTTGTGTATGCCCTGCTCATGCCGCCTGTCATTCCTGTGTACAATGCAGATGGCTCGTACAACTTCACGAACCCATACGAATATGCTTACTTTGCCATTGGCGACCATGCTTCCAACCCCGTCTATGACCTGAAGGAGAGTGTGGCAGAGAACACCAACAACTACCTGCTCTCCAACATCTGGGCAAGTTACAAACTCGGCGACTTCACCTTGAAAGCCACCGTAGGCTTGAATAGTGAGAAACTGACGCAGAACTACTTCTCTGGGGCTTACACTTCGTTAGGTTTGGCAACTCAGGGTATCGGTGGTACGGGTAATCGTCAGACGGATGTATGGCAACAGGAATATACCTTATCTTATCAGAAGGAACTCGGCATCCATCAGATTGATGCTTTGGCAGGTTACACCAAGCAGTCGAGCACTTCGACCCATAGCAGCATCCGCACCAACCACTTCACGAATGAGACTTTGAAGCAGTACAACCTCGGTGATGGTGCCAACATCTACACCCCTCAGACGGGCATCAGCGAGAGCACGTTGAATTCTCTCATCGCCCGTGTGAACTACACGCTGCTCGACCGCTACAACGCCACTGCCACCTTCCGTGCTGACCGTTCCAGCCGTTTCTCGAAGAATCACCGCTGGGGCTACTTCCCATCACTCGGACTTTCATGGAACGTGGATAAGGAGAACTTCTTGGCCAGTGTCCGTCATCTTGATTACTTGAAATTGCGTTTGACAGGTGGACTCGTGGGCAATCAGGAGATTCCCGACTATGCCTTCACCACTTCTTACAGCACAGGCTCTTACGGTGGCTCTTCCTCATACGCCAAGGCAAACACTGCCAATGACAACCTGAAATGGGAGACCACAGCCAGTTATAACCTCGGTGCTGACCTCGGACTCTGGGGTGGACGCTTCAACGTGGTGCTGGATCTCTACTACAAGAAGACTTCTGACCTGCTGCTCGAAGTGCCGATGGGTTTTGCCAATGGTGTGACCAGTCAACTACAGAACGTGGGCAACGTGGAGAACAAGGGTATTGAATTGGCTGTGAACGGCACCTTGCTAAAACGTCGTCACCTCCAGTGGACGGCTGCTGCCAACCTTGCCCACAACCACAACGAGATCACCGACATGGGCAAGACCAACAACGTTATTCAGGGGGCAGACAACCAGCAGATTCTCCGCAAAGGTGAGGCACTCGGCTCGTTCTACGGATTGCAGTACTTGGGTGTCGTGCAGAATGGCGAGGATGTGAGCCAACTGCCAACGGTGAATGGTCTTGTGCCCAAGGCTGGTGATGCGAAGTTTGCCGACACCAACCATGACGGCAAGATTGACGGCAATGACCGTGTAATCCTCGGTTCCGTGCAGCCCAAACTCACTTACGGATTCTCTTCACAACTGCAAGTGCGCGAATGGGACTTCAACATCACCTTCGCTGGAAGTTATGGTGCCAAGTTGTATAATGCCCTAGGAAGAAGACTGGAACAGACGGGCGACTCTTACAACGTGCTGAGCACTGTGAAGGACGCATGGACTCCTGAGAATGGCAGCAACAGCCTGCCGCTCGCTTCCACCTCACGTCCTTTCTCTTACATCGACAGCCGCTACGTGCAGAGTGCCAGTTACCTGAAACTTCGCAACCTGACCATCGGCTATCGTCCCCGACTGCCCAAGTCCTTTCCTCTGTCCCTGCGTGTCTATGCCACTGCCACCAACCTCTTCACCATCACCCCTTACAAAGGATATGACCCAGAAGTAAGCAGCGGAACCGACAGTGGAGCCTACCCTTCAGCAAGAACATTCACATTTGGTGTAAACATCACATTATAAAACACTTAGAAGAGGATAGAACAAAGCGTTCTACCCTCTTTTTGGTACATGAATACCACATCATCGGGATTTCCCACCCCACGAAATGTCCGTAACTTTGCAGCGGATTTAGAAACAAACTAAAAATATATTAAGGTAAAAAAGAAAGGAGATTACAACATGAAAAAGAATCTTTTCCTCGCTACATTGGTAGCAACAAGCCTCTTGGCAGGCTTCTCGTCATGCTCATCAGATGACGACAACAACAGCAACAGCAATCAGGTGACTGATGACAACGTAGTGGCAGACGACCAGAGTGCCCTCTCATTGGTGAACGGTGTGTACAGTCACTGGCAGCCACTCAGTTCGTCCTTCTCATTCATCATCGAGTTGAACTCGAACAAACTCACGTCCTTCGAGGGTGAAGAAAATGAGGCAGGTCCTGTGAACAGCCGCTTCGAGCAGGAGCCAACGACATGGTATCAGGTTAAGATATTCAACCACTTGTTCCTCGGCATCACGCAGGCTAACGAAGCCATCACTACTGTGACCAACTCTTACAAGGCTGGCAAGGTGACTCAGGCAGGTTACAATGCCGCTGTGGGTAAGGCAAAGTTCCTTCGCGCTTTGGCATACCTGAAGCTCGTGCAACTCTGGGGTGAAGTGCCTGTCTATACGGAGAAAGGCGGTAGCACCACCGAGCGTCAGAGCATCGACAACGTGTTCAACCAGATTGTCAGCGACTTCACCGAGGCAGAATCGCTCCTGAAGGACTACGACGGCGACCCACGCATCCCTTCCAAGCAGGCCGCTCAGGGACTCTTGGCACGTACTTACCTCGTATGGGGTGACAACCCACTCTCTCAGGCAGAGGTGGCAGCCATCGCCAACACGCAGACTGACCCTGCATTCACGAAGACTGACAGCCGTCTGGAGAAGGCAGTGGAGTATGCCAACAAGGTCATCAACAGCGGCAAACTCGCCCTCGACCCTGAATATAAGTTGTGGGGGCGTGAATACGAGAGCAACAAGCGCAAGACCAACGAGCACCTCTTCACGATTGCTCACGACGGTGATGCTTACGACGCTCAAGGTAATCACCAGACCCACTGCTCATGGACTTTCCCATTCCAGAACGGAGAGAACGGACAGGGCTACAGCCAGAACCACACGGAGGTGTCGGATGATGATCTCTACGACGATTGGAAGGCTGAATATCCTAACGACAAGCGTCTGGCAGCAACATACTTCGTAGAAATCAAGAACCCAGAGGATGGCAAGACCTACCACTACTACAGCCCATTCTATACGCCTATCAACGGTAAGGGTGTTGACCAGAGCTACGAAGATGCTGAGAACCTCGAAATCACCTTCAACTCAGTTGACCGCATCGAGATCCGCTACGCAGAAGTGCTCCTCATCAAGGCAGAAGCCCTCGTGCAGCTCGGCAAAAACAGTGAGGCAGCAGAGCCATTCAACCAGCTCCGTCGTCGTGCCGGCATCGAAACGGTCAGCGCACCAACCTTCGACCAGATCAAGCGTGAATGGGACTACGAGTTCACTTACGAGCAGTTCTCCGTGCTGAACTCCTACCGCTGGAAGAACCTCATCTCATCTGTCAAGAAAGTGTCAGGCTACAAGCACTTCCCAGATGACTGGAAGACCAGCACAGGCAACACCTACACGGCTGACCAGGAGGCTTACTTCACGAAGATCCACAATCACCTCGTGGCAAAGTACAACAACGTACGCGGCAAGCACTACCGCCAGCCAATCCCATCAGGTCTGAAGGGTGAGAATCTCGGCATCAGCCAGAACCCTGGCTACTAGATCAGAATTTTAGCCATAATAATAGTATTCATCAAGAGGGGGGCTGGCATACAGCAACAACGTGTGCCAGCCCTTATTATATTCACACAAAAACAAAATAAAACATGACACACAACAAGTATTTCATCCTCGCCACAGTGGCAATCCTCAGTGTGGCATCCGTCTCTTGCAGCAAAGACGACGACAACGATAATAACAACAGTGGTAACAACAATTCGCAGTCGGTGGCATACGACTCACATGCCGTTGACCTCGGTTTGCCCAGCGGACTGAAATGGTCTGACCAGAACCTCGGCGCCAATAAGCCTGAAGACTATGGGAATTACTACGCATGGGGATCCATCGAGCCATTGCCTTCCTTCGACAGTGAAAACTACAATGCAAAGGTTGATGTGGAGAACATTCCAGCCAATTTCAGTGGTAACGCCAAATTCGACGCTGTGGCACATAGCATCGGTGGAAAATGGAGAACTCCGACGTATGGAGAAATCAGCGAATTGAGAGCTAACACTACCCATGAATGGACGACCTTAAATGGTGTGAAGGGTTTGAAGCTCACAGCCAAGAACGGAAACTCCATCTTCATCCCAGCAGCAGGTTTCTATGCTGGTAGCATCCGCTCCAAAGATACATTCTCTGGCTATTTGTGGTCAAGCAGTATAGACCCAGGCTATACAGGAGCAGGAATAAGTGGAGTTGTCAATGCCGGCGGTGTAGGTGGCGGAGGTGCATATGGCTATCTCGGATATAGTATTCGTCCCGTACGCGACTAAGTCTTTTGTCATGACAAAAAACTTCATCCCCTTTAGTCTCTTCATTACGGCAGCCATTGGGCTGTCGTTTTGTGGTGCTGTCAATATCGACTTATTGATAGGCATTGGCATTGCCGCCATCATCCTCGGTGCTTTGTTCGCTGATGACAGTTCCACTTATTGGGGAACTATCTTCGAATACTTCGGGAGCAAGACCGCCATGACTGCCACCTTGCTTTGGTTGATGGTAGGTGTGTATGGAAACATTCTGAAAGAGGGGCACATGGTGGAAGGCTTGGTGTGGGCTACTGATAACTTGAACATGAGTGGAACGGGGTTCACACTCGTCACCTTCCTGTTCTCTGGACTATTTGCCATCTCAACAGGCTCAGGCTTCGGCACCATCAGTGCCATGAGTCTCACGTTGTTCCCTGCTGGCATTGCTGTTGGAGCACATCCTGCCCTGCTTGGAGGTGCCATCCTGTCAGGTGCTGCACTGGGTGACAGCATAGCCCCTGTGTCCGACACTGCGATTATTGCAGCCACCACACAGGAGTTTCAGGATGGTGGGCGTGTAGCAGATGTAGGAGGAACGGTTCGACATAGGCTTCCAATCGTGCTGGTAAGTGCCGGCATTACCGTTGTGGTTTTTCTGGTGGTAGGAGCACTGCTATCAGAATCAATAAAAACCAACGGAATTTCAATAGAGGATGATCACAAAGGGTTGGCACTATTGCTACCCACCTTTGCAGTGATGATATTGGCACTTCGAAAGGTCAACATCTTCGTGTCACTCTTCGTGGGTATTGTTACAGCCATTGCCATCGGATTGGGATTACATCTGTTCAGTTGGAGCACCCTTGTCAGTGTGGAGAACTCGAAAGTTAGTGGAGCAATTGTTGAAGGCATCGGAGGAATGGCGAGCATTTGCTTGTTGCTGATGGTGGTGGTGGCGCTTACAGGGCTTATCCTTCGCTGCGGAGGTATGGAACGAATCATCTCAAAACTGAGTGTTGGAGTTGGTCATTCGCAGAGGAAGGCAGAACTTGTCATTTTCACCATGGTTGCTTGGGCTGGCATCCTCATCGCAGCCGTCAACACCATTGCCAACATCTGCATCGCACCCTTTGTGAACAGCATGGGCAAGCAACACGGGATTCACCCTTATCGTCGAGCCACCATCCTCGCCACCGTCATCTGCACGTTTCCGTTCGTTCTGCCTTATGGAGGTTGTCTATTGCTGTTGCTGAAGGGCATTGAAGCATCGGGCGCAAATGTCGCGCTACAAGCCGCCGACATGTTCTTCACGGCTTTTTATCCCTGGGCACTGCTTGTCTGCAGCCTTATCACTTGTTTCATCAAACATAAACAAAAATGAACAAACTGACCCAACTCATCCTTGACGATATGCGTCCAGCATTGGGCGTAACGGAACCTGGAGCCATTGCCTTTGCAGTCGCCACAGCACGGGAGCATATTTCAGGTACATTGAAGGATATACACATCGTTTTGAATAGCGGCATGTACAAGAATGCTTTCACCTGTGGCATCCCCAACAGCAACGAAGTGGGTAATGCCCATGCTGCTGCTTTAGGCTATGTGGCTGGTGATGCGTCCAAAGGACTGGAATGTCTGGATGGTGTCACCCGCAGGCACAACATCTTGGCAAAAGAACTCTTAAAAGAGGGGAAGGTCATCGTGGCTTTGGGAGAAATCAGCAGTAGAATCTACATCCACGTCACCATCACCACC
>JBGUGM010000242.1:0-1922 GCA_045111535.1 Bacteroidaceae bacterium | reverse complement strand
CGATGCAGCAATCTCGTTGATGACTTCCAACTCAGGGATGCTTTCCACGTTGAAGCAGAAGATGTCCTTGTCAAGTCCCAGTTCTATTTCCCAATCGCTTTTTCCCACACCGGCAAAGACAATCTTGTTGGCAGGGAAACCAGCCTTGAGCACCTGTTCAATTTCGCCACCTGATACGCAGTCAATGCCCAGTCCAGCCTCGTTGATGACTTGGAGCACCTTGAGGTTGGCGTTAGCCTTCACGGCGTAGTGAACGAAATAGTTATCGTGCTTCTGTATTTCTGCGTTGATGGCGTCAAGTGTCTCACGCAGGATGTTTGTGTCATAATAGTAGAAAGGTGTGCGGACACCCGCAAACCTTTCCACATTGAATTGTATGCCCATATTCTTTATTCGTTAAACAGATGGTCGGAGAGTGATTGCAATGCCTTCTTCTTGTCGTCTGCCGAGATGAGGAAGGAGATGTTGTGGTTGGAGCCTCCGTAGGAAATCATACGGACAGGGATGTCCTTGAGGGCTTCAGTTGCCTTGCTCTCGAAACCTACGTTTTCTGCTTCGAGGTCACCCACCACACAGATGATGCACATATCCTTATCCACATGCACATGACCGAACTTCTTCAGTTCGTTCACGATAGCTTCCAGATGAGTGGCATTGTCGATAGACACGCTCACACCCACTTCTGAGGTGGCAATCATGTCGATGGAAGTCTTGTAAGACTCGAAAATTTCGAACACCTTGCGCAGGAAACCATATGCCAAGAGCATACGTGAAGAGGTGATCTTGATGGCGGTGATGTTGTCCTTCGCAGCCACAGCCTTGATCTTGCCACGTTCCGTCTCATTGCTGATGACTGTGCCAGGAGCCGTTGGGTCCATGGTGTTCAGCAACTTCACAGGGATGCCTGCATACTTGGCTGGCTGTACACACGTTGGGTGCAGAATCTTCGCACCGAAGTAAGCCAACTCGGCAGCCTCCTCGAAGTGCAGGTGGTTGACAGGTGAGGTGTGCTCCACAAAACGTGGGTCATTGTTGTGCATACCGTCAATGTCTGTCCAGATCTGAATCTCCGAAGCACCCACAGCAGCACCAATGAGCGATGCGGTGTAGTCAGAGCCACCACGCTGCAGGTTGTCCACCTCGCCATAGGCATTGCGGCAGATGAAGCCTTGCGTGATGTAGATTTCCTTGCCAGGATTCTCATCCAGTTGCACCTTTACTTTCTCGCGGATATATTCGAGGTCAGGCTCAGCATTCTTATCTGTACGCATGAACTCCAGGGCAGGGATGAGCATGGCGTTGTAACCCTGCTCGATGAGGTAGTTGGTCACCATGTTTGTGGACATGATTTCGCCCTGAGCCACGATGATTTTCTCCTCGAACATCGTGAAGATGCCCTTCGTGAACGAGCGCAGATAGTCAAACTCCTCCTTCAGGAAGTTGAGTGTCTTCTGCTTCATCGCATCGGTGGTGTAGAGTTCATCTACGTGCTTCTTATATTTCTTCTCGAGGGTATTGATGGTTTCGTTTGCGCCCTCTGGGTTCTTCTTGTAGAGGTAGTCAGAGATTTCTACCAGTGAGTTGGTCGTTCCCGACATGGCTGAGAGCACGACAATCTTCTGCTCGCCGTCGGTAATGAGTTTTACGACATCCTTCATTCGCTGAGGGGTGCCTACGGATGTTCCGCCAAACTTGAGTACTTTCATATTATATAATGTGTATTGTTTTTAGTCTATTTCGTCTATGGTTGCATCTTCCACAGGCTCCTCCAGCGTCACGTCAGTCAGTTGGTGATTCTCGCACAGCAACTGACGTCCTGGGAACTGCTCAATCAGGTTCAGGTTGTGGGTGATCATCACCACCGTGCTTCCTGCCTTGCAGATATGGCGCAGGAGTTCCACAATCTGACGGCTCGTCTCCGC
>JBGUGM010000241.1:0-8264 GCA_045111535.1 Bacteroidaceae bacterium | reverse complement strand
GAAGAAATACCGTTACCTGCCCCTCTATTCCGTTAGTGGACTTTGGCGAGCGGGGGAGGAGAAGTTCATGCAGAACGTCAAGTGGTTAGACGAGTTGAACCTCCGTGCCTCATACGGTTTGCAGGGTAATATCGACAAAAACACCTCGCCTTATCTTATTGGTACGTTCAATAGGACGACAGTCCTGCCAGGCACCGTTGAGACCATCATCTCGGCAGAGACAGCGCCGAACCCCAACCTCAAGTGGGAAAAGACGAAAAACGTGAATGTGGGACTGGACATGGCATTCCTGCACAACCGCATTCGACTTATTGTCGATTACTACTACCGTCGTTCCACTGACCTGATTTCCTCACGGCAACTGCCTCTCGAGACGGGCTTCGCCATGACCACCATCAACTGGGCATCGATGGAGAACAAGGGCTGGGAATTTGCACTCAACACCAGCAATGTTGCCACCAAGGACTTTACGTGGACGACCAGCCTGAACCTCGGTTTTAACAAGAACAAAATACTGAATGAGACTGTGGCAGAGAACTCCACTTATCCAGGACGTGAAGGCTATCCTGTAGGTGCCATCTTCGCCTATCGCACAGCAGGTGTGGATGCCGACGGCTATCCGCTCTTCCGTGCTAAGGACGGTACCGTGCAGACTGCTGAAGAGTTCTTCCAGCTCAATCGCTTCGGAGCTTCGACCCTCACTGCCGAACAGCAGCGCGATCTTTACACTTACATGGGTACTGACGAGCCAAAGGTTAGCGGTGGTTTCATCAACAACTTCGAATACAAGGATTGGCAGCTCTCCCTCAACTTCATGTTCAACTTGGGCATGAAGGTACGCGTGCAGCCCGACTACTCACCGACCTACTATGACCGAGGACTGAACACTAACCATGAGATTTTGAATAGCAAGTTGCTCGTCTCCACGCCTGAGCGAGCTTCCGCCTACACCCACTTCTCTGAGTATCAGACCTTCTCCATGCTCGATGTGTGGGTGCGCAACCGCAACTATTGCCGCTTGCAGTCTGTCCGCTTGGGCTATCGCATCCCCAAGAAGGTGCTCCAGCCCATCGGCATCACCTCTGCCAGCGTTTCCCTCGAAGGGCGCAACCTTCTCGTCTTTGGCAGTAGTTACCGTAACTACCTTGACCCAGAAACGATGGGCAATCCATACGCACAACCTGTCCCCAAGAGTTTCATCTTCGGGGTGAACGTGAACTTCTAAAACAAAAGAAAATGAAAAGAAACATAATATTAACCGTAGCGAGCATTCTCTTCACAGCCGTTGCCCTTACTTCTTGTGACGACTTCCTCGACATCACCCCCACAGGCAAGGTCATTGCCAAGACGGGGGAGGAGTATCGTGCTTTGCTGACCAACGAGTATAAGTACTTCGCCAAGGACCGTTATATGACCACCTTGCGTACAGATGAGTTGCTGATGGATAAGAAGAAATCATCTTCTACCGACTTGGATGCTTACCTTGACCTTTGGCGTTGGAAGGACGAGAATCCTTCGCCCACCACCAGCTATTTCTCTTGGCGCAATTATTACCATACTATCTACATTGCCAACTATGTCATAGAGAATCGCAACGAAATCTCCAATGCTTCGCGTGATGAAGTGAACCAGCTCGTGGGGGAAAGTTACATGCTCCGTGCCTATTGCCACTTCCTGTTGGTCAACCTCTATGCTGAGCCTTATACGCATTGTCAGCCATCCACCACACGTGGTGTACCGATGCAGTTGGAGGCTGATGTCAATGCCATGCCTCTCAGTAGCAGTGTAGAAGCCATATATCAGCAAGTACTTACCGACATTGCTGAGGCAGAGAAGTTGCTCAATGTGGAGAATTGGAATCAGGGCTTGAACTACCGATTCAACAAAATCTCGGCACAGGCGCTCCTCGCACGTACATATTTATATATGGGAGAGTGGCAGAAAGCCCTTACTGCTGCAAAGGCTGTTGTTGAGGCGCATGGTGAACTGGAGGATATGAACACCTCTAAGATCCTACCCAACAGTTATAAATCTGTGGAAAGTATCGTGGCGTTGGAGAGGTTCAGTAGCAACCTATTTACTGCCATCAACATGCCAGACCCCAACTTCATGAATCTCTATCGGACTGGTGATCAGCGCCGTGCGAAGTTCTACAAGCGTGTTACGTCTTCCTCATACGAACTACAGAAGGGTGGGGATGATGAGTTCTCTTCTTCGTTCCGTAGTGCTGAAGCCTACCTTACAGCTGCTGAATGTGCTGCACGGTTGGGCAAGACTGCTGATGCCATCGATTTCCTGAAACCACTTCTTCAGAAGCGTCTTAATGCCGATGCATTCAGCACAGCCAACGACTTGATAGCGAACATGACACAGGACGAACTCATTGCTGAAATTCTCGATGAACGTGCCCGTGAATTGGCTTTTGAGGGACATCGTTGGTATGACCTTCGTCGCACCACACAACCTGCCCTCACGCACGTTTACGATGATGAAACTTTCATACTCACTCCCGAGAAATACACCCTCCGTTTCCCCACCGAGGCAGTGGAAGCTAATCCTGAGATTGAGCGTTGGGAACAAAAATAGATAAGTTATAGTTAACCATAATATTAACCTTCAAAAAACAAAAAGATTATGAAGAAAATTTTACTTATGATGGTAGCCTTCGTAGCTACAATGAGTGCATTTGCACAAGACGAAGAAGTGGAGGGTGGATGGATGAAATCATTCACTCCAGTTGAAAACAAAGATGATTTGAATGGTGTGCATGTGGTACAGGCTGGTGACGGCTCCGTGTATGTGTCAAGTACGTTTGACCAGCAATTCACCTTTGCAGGCAAAGCAATGCCCGATACAGAAGAAATGCTCTCATCAGCCATCCTTAAGTATGACAAGGATGGTAAAGAGCAGTGGTCTATCAGCATGATCGGCAATGTCACTATCACCGCTATGGCTGCTGAAGAAGACGGAACGCTCTATGCCACGGGCACATTTGTTGACGAAGTGGCTTATACCGGCACTGATGGTGTGAAAGCGACTATTCAGAGTGAAGATGTTATTTCTGCTTTCGTGGCAAAAGTGAGCAAAGATGGTAAGTTTGAGGCTATGAAGACCTTTATGCCCGAGGTGGATGCAGAGATAGCAGCAGCTGAAGGTCCCGACCCATGGGGTGAGGTGGAAGGCATGGTTCCTCTCTATTCCATGTGGGATCCCATTTACGTAAACCCCACCAAGATTCAGATTGATGGTGACAAGCTTTATGTAGCAGCCAACTACATGGGTGATGTGAAGGCCCTTGGTTGGGAAGGCTCCTACATCGATATGTGGGGCATGAGCTATAGCGATGACATGAGCAAGGGTGTGTTCTCTCTCAGCAAGAGTGACCTTGCTGGTGCCCAGAGCGTTGCATATGTTCAGAAGACTGGTGGCATCAGTGACAGCCAGACCTATCCAGAGGCACTGAGTTTCGTGGCTGACAACGGTACTGTGTATGTGGGTTTCTTTGGTTTTGGTAACCTGACCATCACTACTCCTGCTGGTACGAAGGACTTCGAGTTTGCAGGTGATGGTGAAGGAATGAATGAGCATGATTTTGTGCTTGCCACAGTGGGTAGCTCACTCACTACCAAGGTGTTCAATGCTGCCGCACACGACAAGGTGGGTAAGCCCTACAAGGTGCTGATGGATCTGGCAGGTGATAACATCATTATCGCAGGTACGTTCTACGGTGAATTGCCATTCGATGAAAAATTCAACACAGGCGATCTTGCATCTGCCGCATTCGTTACATCTGTAAAGAAGGATGGCACTGTAAATTGGTCTATTGCTTCCGAGGTTGAAAGCAAGAGTGTTGCTATGGTTGTGACAGGTGATGAAATTCATGCTTCTACTACTGTGGCAAACATTGATATCGATGCTGCTACAGGTGAGATGGATGCAGATGAAGAAGATCCTATTATTGCCGCAGACGCTTCTGCATGGAAGAATGAATATGCAGCGGTAGTCTGTGTGGATGAAAACGAAGTGACAGTCATCTCTAAGGACATGAACGCAGACGATGAGGACGATGTTCTTGAAGAAGGTCTTGTCGAGATTCCTCAGAGTCAGGGCTTTGAGTACGATGACTTTAGTCGTGCTACGTTGGTTGAGGGAGAAGATTACAATACCTACACTGTTACCGAGAACCTTCAGATTGCCATCAAGATGATGGATGTTGATGTGAAAGATTGCGACTATGTGGTAGTGAAGTTCGCTGAGCCTGTAGCTGCTGGTTGGAAGCTCGCATTCTGGTCTAACCAAGACTTGACGGATGTGCCTGAAGGTGCAACAGAATATAAGTATGTGTTTGCCGATGATGCCAAATGCGGTGTTACTGATGGCATTCTGCCACAAATTTGTATGATGACCTTCTTTGGTGGCTTCACAGCTCCTTTGGAAGCAAAAGTGGTGGGCATCTATAAGCATATGATAGTGTCAGATGCTATTGATGCTCCTGAAATTGACGTAGTCGAAGACGTTCCAGCCTTCGATCTCTTGGGTCAGCCTATTGGCCCAGATTACAAGGGCATCGCTATCACCAAGAGTGGTAAGAAGGTGTACGTGAAATAATACAAGTTTTCTGATAGATAAGAGCGGGCAGTGTGCTGCCCGCTCTTGTTGTTTTTTTGCCAAAAAAGAAAAAAATGAGGTGAAAATGCATTTTTTTTAGTTTTTTTTTGCGAGGAATGTGAAAAAATCCTTATATTTGCACAATTTATTACGTGCGCATGGCGCGCGTGTAAACATAAAGTTAGTTGATATATGCAAATAAGCAAACAACAACAATAACAGTCAAAAATGAATAGTAATAACAAACAAAATATGAAGAATACGATGAAAATTAAGAGTTTACTTTCATTCTTCGTGCCTGCAGCGATGATGTCGCTGATGGTGGCAAGTTGTAGCGATTATGACAACGGCTACGACACGAATGCAATCAAGTTCACAGAGCAGTTCAAAAAGACTTTCGGTGACATTGACCCTGAGCAGGATTGGAACCTTGCTGAACGTGGAACCGTGACCGTCTCCACTCAGAAGGAGTCGGAAGTGAAAATCTATGCTCTCAGTGGTGATGAGTACATCATCGTAGGTGACTACGAAGGAGTAAAAGGCACTCAGGAACTGGGTTTCGACATGGTCGAGGGTACCAAGAACATCATCGTGACCGATGGCGTGACTGCTCAGCAGACTGTACCTAGTGGTGCGGTTTCCTTTGGTGGTACACGTTTCACGGTGTATGAGGGTACAAGAGAGGGCGTGACTGTGGAAAGATTTACAAATGAAACGGAGATTAATGGAGTAAAATATCGCGCACAGAAAACTCCATCTCAAGCAGAAATGGCCACAGTGTTGGCGAAAGTGCCAGAACGAGAAGCGAACTTGAACAATGTAACTAATAACTTCTATTATGTTTCTACAGGTTCGTTCGTTATATACCCATATTATTGGAACACTTCTTCAGTTAACACCCTTGGTGTCTATTATACGGATGCGAACAATGAATACCATGAGGTGGACATCTATACATTGAATGGAGAAGATAGGATCAGTGAGACATATACTGATGATAATCATGGTTGGAGTATTAGCAACACTACTTTTGCGCCAGACGGCTCAGAGGTCAAATTTGGTAGAGTCGCATCGTCAAACGTTAGTGATGAATCAGGTATAACAGCACCTTTTATGGAGTTCTGGAGACATAGAACGCAAAGTTATTTTGGTGCGTTAGGTAATGCCGATATTTCAAAGACATTTAGTGGCTTCAATCCTGGCAAACGCTATGTGGTGGAGGTGAAGGCACGTCTTATGAATGAAACCAACACAGATGAAAAGGGGGGTACTGTCACGTTTAAAGCGAATGACAAAAGCATAGTGATGACCAATGAAAAGTCAAGTACAAAAGCTATTCTTCATCGTAGCAATGACTGCAGAATTGTGTACTCCGACATGAATGGCCTTAAAAAGATGTGGCTGATTTGTAATGCCGATAATAACGGCAATATCAATGTGAGCTTTGAATTGAGAAATGTAGATTATAACTGGTTTGCGTTCAATGACCTGAAGATTTTCTATAGTGAAAGTATGAATACATCCAGTGATGGAAACAACTTCTATGATTCTCCAGAGCGCGGAAAGGGTATTCGAGTGGATATTCCAAATGGTACAAAGTTTGGCATGTATCTGAAGAAATCTGATATAAACACTTCGGGTGTCGCATCTCCTTTCACGTTCTATTCTGAAAAATATAAGAATGATTACAACGTGGTAGGTAATGGGGTGAAAGTGGAAGTGGTAGATGGTAAGAATAAAAACATTGAGGTGGAAAATTCCAATCCCTGCTATGCATCTACCTTTAAAATGCCTGGCCAAGAAGGTAATGACAAATTGTTCCTTAGCTTCGAGGACTGGCCAAACACGGCTCATTCGAGTGACTTCGATATGAACGATGTAGTGTTTGCTTTCGATGGTTGCACGCCTATCATCATTAATGAAGACCCAGAGAATTCTTCATGGCTGTTGGCTTGTGAGGACTTGGGTGGTTCATTCGACATTGACTATAACGACTTGGTCTTCTCGGTAGAGCACATCAGTGGACAAAAAAAGGCAAAGCTCACTCCACTGGCAGCAGGTGGTACACTTGCCAGTTACATTTACTATGAGGACCCTAAGAATAATAGCAGCAGAAACAAGTGCTTTGGTGAAATTCACCAACTCTTCGGTGCAACACCGGTGAAGAGCGGAGAGTATGATATTATTAACGCACGTTCACGATACGAGAAGACGGCTAATTCTATCGAGTTCGATGTGGACGAAGGTTGGACGATGGCATATTATAGTATAGGTGAAGCAGGTGGCGAGAATTATGGTGGTGATGTGAATATGGGAGGATTTGAAATTCGTACACTTACTTTAGGCAAGGATGCACCATTCACACTGGACATCAATAGTGGCGACTTCTCTGGTGCATCGGTTATTCAGCCTGCAGTACGCAACAGAGCGGATAATGTGCCATACATTCTTTGTATCCCATATCCTTACACTCGCTACAATTATAACAGGACTACAGCGGAGGCGGGCAAAAAGACAGACTTCCTTTGGGCATGGCCTACTGAGTATACAACCATCTGTAATGAGAAGAATGTTGGTCCATATCCAGATTTCGCAGGATGGGTGCGTGACCACACTAAGAATACTGATTGGTACAAAAACAAGGACTATGTTCATGCATCAGCTGCTACTGTGGAAGACGTTATTGTAAAAGTGAGTGCTATGACACAGACGGAAATAATCAATCATAGCAACAATAACAATACGAAGCAGGAATGTCCTCTGAGAGTCAATTATAATGCGAACTTCACTTTGACTGCAGGTAATACATCAATAAATCTTAATAACTACATCCTGACAGAAAGCCCAGGCGCAATTACCTTTACCATCTATACGCTTGATCGTTCACAACACATGGGTGCAGATAGTGATGGCACGTTCAATTTCTATAATGGAAGTGGTATTGTTGTAGTTCATCAGGATGCTGGTGGTAACTATCAGGCAGGCGACTTAGAGTTCACCATCACTGTTGGTGAAAACAACAATAACAACAATAATGATGATAACAACAATAATACTCAGACGGGTGATTGGGTAACATTGACTAATCAGGGATCTGTATATGGCAACGGCAGCTCATATCTCTTATCTGAGATATTGGACGCATGTGGCTCTGGTTCGAAGGTTGAGTTCAAAGTGGAAGGAAACAATGAGGGATATATCACACTCATCCTCATCGGTCAGGATGGTAATCCAAACTGGTCTTATGTTGCCACCAACAATCAAGCCTCAGGCGAGACGTTGATTGTTGACAAGACCACCTTGCAAGGATGGGTGAACAGTGGTGTTGGCACGAAGGTGTTCATGCAAAACCCATCCACGTCCGTACAAGTAAGATGGGTGCAATAACATAAACATCCATTCTGTCAGATTGATTTTTTCGAACCAATTTATAGGTAGAGGGAGCAACCAATCAAGGTTGCCCCTCTCTTTTATTTGATTGTTTTTTGTTTAGAGGTTACTACAGAGTTTATATAAATAAAAATGAGAAATGCAAGTTTTTGCAAAGAAATCTTATTTTTGTTGCAATTTTGCAGGTTTTCGCCTCTTTTCACAGTAGTCCCTCGTAAGCGTTGGTGTCTTTACGAGCAACGCACTCGAGCTTTTATGGGCAAGTG
>JBGUGM010000240.1:0-2372 GCA_045111535.1 Bacteroidaceae bacterium | reverse complement strand
GCGCAAATCCATCCGCAGAAGTCAGCATTCTTGTGCTCACATCACAAGGCTTTTCACAAAGAGCGCATGGTACTGGAAATTGCCATTACAAGGCAACAGATGACTTGGAAGTTTATGTGGCAAGTACAGTTGAAGGAGACACTCTGACATATCAAATGGGAGATACTGCTGGCTCTATTTACAATTTCCTTGCACAAGTTCAACTCGGAACGCCTGTCACAGTTAAGTTTTCCAAGACTGTTGCAGGAACTCATCGCAACCGTGATGTGGAAACCGTTCTGTTGCAAGGTGATGCAATTGTGTCAAGCGTGAAGATGAATGCACAAGTTCAAGAAATCACCACCTATCAAGTGCAACTCACAGGAACGGGTCCATTGACCATTGTTCAATAACAAAACAAACGGAACTATGAAGCAAGCAAATATCACATTGAACGGGGTTGAATACCCCGTTGTTTTCACAATGAAAACAATCCTCTCTTTTGAGGAAATCACAGAAAAGTCTTTCTTTGTTGCAAAGTTGGACAACTTCTCTGAGCGCATCGCAATTGTTGTGAGCGCCATCCTGTCAGCAAATGAGAACGCTGACATTGACTTCGAGAAGATGGCATCCATTGACTCATTGGAAGGTTTGCAGGAATTCATGCAAGCATTCGGTACAGTTATGGAATTGCAACGCGACTTCTTCCATCTTCCAGGAGTGGAAAAGAAAGATAATGAGGACAAAGCAGAAAAGAAGGGAAAGAAGAAAAAAAACTGATTAACGCCCATGAAATGTACCAGATTTTCGTGGGCGAAATCGGCATCAGCAGGAAAGTCTTTCTCTGGGAACTGAGATGGTGGGAGGTGAACAGCATCCTGCGAGGATACAGACGAAGGCAACGAACGCTGTGTGATGTACTACGATGGCAAACGTGGCTGTTGGCAAGTACACAAGTAAAATTGGATGATGCAGGGGTGAAGTGCTCACAGGACTTGATTAAGTTCCCGTGGGATGAAGAGGATGATGAAGAAGAAGAGGAAGAAGAACCTGTCGGAATATCCAAAGAGGAAGAAGAGCGACTGAAAAACCTAATTCTGCAAGAGAACAAGAAACGAAAGAGCGCGAGCATATAAGCCCGCGCCCTTTTTCATTTTTTCCATTTTTCCGCTATTGCATCAAACTCTTCATGCACCGATTGAGCCAACACCTTTGCATAGCGTTGTGTCTGTATGATGTTCGTATGTCCAAGCATCTTCGAAAGGTTCTCTATCTTGACACCATTCCTGAGCATATAGGTTGCAAAGGTATGGCGTGCAAGATGTGAGTGAAGCGGTGTGGTGATTCCTGCTGCAAATCCCAGAGCCTTCAAGGTGCGGTTGTAGTCTGAATTCCCGATCTTCGGTGTCTGCATTCCGTACTTCTCCAACACATCAATCACTGGGGGCAACAGTTGGCTCACATAAGCCTTTCCCGTCTTGATCCTGATGCCATTGTTGACCCATTTACCATCCACCTTCTTGTACTGGGTGATGTCGAAAGCCTCTGCATCTGAATAGGAAAGACCCGTGAACATTTGAAAGACGAAAAGGTCACGGGCAAATGCCACCTTTGTACCAGGCAACGGATGCAGGGACATGAAAGCATCCATTTCCTCTTCTGTCAGGAATTCTATATTTTCTCTTTCCCCCCGTGAAAACTCACCACGAAGTTTTTCATACGGGTTTGACTCGATGCAACCAAACTTCACAGCCCTGTTTAACAACGCTTTCAGGCACTTGTGATAGACATGCACGGTTGCCTCTGATATGTAATCAGTCTCTATGCCAGCATTTCTCTCATTCTCGGTTGGAATCTTTTTCAACTGATGAAGCCAACTGTCCCATATATATATATTAGATGTGGTGATGTCTTTCCACTTTTGGAACTTTCCAAACTCATTCAATCGAGTTTCAACGGTTTTGTAGTGCTTCATGGTGCCAGGCTTCAACCGCATCATGGGAATCTGCTGTGCCACCCAGTTCAAGAACGTGGGTGCATCAGACTTCTCTTCATGAACAGCCCACAACTGCTTTTTCAGTTCTGCCATTGACACCGTTCTCCCTTCATTCAGGCACTCATTCAATTCATTGTATGCTTTCTTCGACATGTTGCCAAGCATATCATTCAGCACATCTGCATCTGGACGGTTGACAACTCTGCCACACACAAACTCAGATGCTTTCACCTTGACACCAGTTGCCAGGTAATATGATTGCCGATTGATGGTGATGCGGAAATCAAGTGGTGCATCCTCGTTTTCTTTGCATCTTTTCTTCCAATTTCGTACAAGTTTTATTGTAATCATACGCAATTTTGATAAAATGTTTTACCAACTTTTTCGGAGTGGTAAA
>JBGUGM010000239.1:0-1606 GCA_045111535.1 Bacteroidaceae bacterium | reverse complement strand
GGTGCCATGCCGGAGAACTGCATGGGCTCAATGGTAAGTGTATCGCCATGAAGACGACTGCTCAACAGTTTTGAATTTTGCCCATTTTTCTTCTCTGCCAATGAGTAGGCGCACCCCACCAGCAGCAACGCACATGACAATATTAATAGAAGTTTCTTCATCTTCATGAGGATTAGGGGTTTCCTGTTGCAAAGTTACAAAAAAACGGGAGTTCCAACTTGATGTTTCCATCTAAAAAACGTTAAATGTCGAGTTTATCCCGAAAATCTTTGTACCTTTGCATGGTACATCTAAAGACGTTGTTATGAATATCAAGCTACACACCCCCAAGAGTCTGAAGGCGGGTAGCGGAATGGCTACGATGAAGCAATTCCTGCTATCGCTCCTTGCCACCACTGTTTCCATCGTGCTCACTTTCGGCACGGCAGCCATCATCGACAACAACAAGAAGAAAAAGGAGAAGCGCGAGATTGTGATGATGGTGATGTACGACATGTACAACTCGCTGCAGTCGGTGGAGAAAGCCGACTCCATGCTGTGCAAGCTGATGGAGCTTCAACTACAAATGGCAAAGGACACCGCGAAGTTCCAGCAGATGAAGTTCCAGCAGGTTGGACTCATTCCGCAAGTGCAGTTCACCGAGACCACGGAGCGCATCTTCTCGTCGACCATCGAAACCATCAACACCGTGGGCAACGTGCTCTTCACCGAGAATGTGGCGGAATTCTATCAGGCTCGCGGACATTACAAGGCAATGGTGTGCGACTCGCTGAGCAACAAGGTGTCGCATGAGTATCCACTAGCCAGCTTGAAGGGCTCGCTCGGCATTTTCTATTGCGACTATGCCCTGCTGAGCAAGAGCTACGTGGCAAGCATGCGCCATCTCTATGAGTTGTGCAAGCAGATGATGAACGTAAGCGACGACAACCTGAAGACTTACGAAAAGGAACGGCTGCGGATTGAAGAGAACGTCGAGGACGACCAGGACGATTTGAATAAGACGATGGAAGAAATCATGCAACTGCAGAGGGACATCGACGATGCCAAGGGGAAACTGAAAACGGAAAAACATATATGAAGAAGATCGTGATGATGCTCGTTGCTGCCTTCATGATGGCAATAATGAGTGCAAATGCCCAGCAGAACCTTGCCGGTCGAGTCTACCATTGTGCTAATATGGTGGAGAAAGAACTCGGCCAACTGAAAAAGGAAGCCGCCGACATCAGCAAGGAGGCTGAGACGGAGGAGGAGAAAAACCAAGTGAAGGGCATTGATGCCATTATGAATGCCATCGTGTCGACAATGACGGTGAAGTTCGTTGACGGCAAGACGTTGGAGCTCAGCGCGGAAGCGAAGTTCGATGAGGAGAAGGCCAAGAAGGGCGGTGCCTCATGGGTGATGAGAAAAATGGACAAGATGAAGTTTGGCAAAGGGCGTTCCGACAAAATGCTGACAACCTATACTGTCGATGGGCGCAACATCGTCGTGAAAGGCAGGAAGGGAAATCGAAACTACACCCTCAGCGAAGACGGCCAGTCGCTGTCGTATGTGATGGAGAAGAAAAAGGGAGCTCGGACGGTCGTACTGAAGAGGGTGAAGTGAAAAA
>JBGUGM010000238.1:0-4135 GCA_045111535.1 Bacteroidaceae bacterium | reverse complement strand
ATCGAGTTTGGAGAAGCCAGGAATGAGGTCAAGCCCCTTGTTGATGAGCACAGCAAAAGGCGTGAAACTCTGACAGAAAGGTTGAGGAATGGAGATGCCAGGCAAGTCATAGTGCTTCTGGAACTTGTCTGCAGTCAAGTCAGCCATGACGAGGGTGATGATATAGCAAACGATGGCAGCGAAATAGCCCCATGCCAAAGACTGATCCATCACGAAGTATGCCACAGCCCCGATGAAGGCGAAGTGCCAGTAGTTCCAAAGGTCTATATTAACGGTACGTGTACATTTAGTAATAAGCATAAGGAAGTTGACACCCAACAGGATGGGGATAATCAAGGCACCCACAGCCGTGTTGTAAGCCACAGCGGCAGCAGCAGGCCAACCCATGTCAAACACCTTCAGCGCCAACGAGTAGAGGTCGGAGATGTTCTCCAATGGAGAGGAGAAATTGTCTGTCAGCAGTTTGGTGACCACATTGAGTCCCACGAAGCCGACGCCCACATAGAGACCACTCTTGAGCGCCTTGCCAAACTTCATGCCAATGCATAAGCCGATAATGGTAAATAGGATAGGCATCATTACGGCCGCACCAAGGCCGATAATGTAAGCAAAGACTTGTTCCATAAATTAGTTAGTTGTAATTCGGGCACAAAAGTAGTCAAAATTTTCTCATTTAACAAAAAAGCGAAAGAGTTTTCATAGAGATGTGAAAAAAAATCACTATATTTGCACCGTTTTTAAAGTAGAAAGATTAAATAAAACTTACTTTATATGATTACAAATGACATTTATGGGGCTTTGCAGCTCCTCATTGTCGGTATGGTCACGGTGTTCCTCGTGCTGCTCATCGTGATTAATCTCGGCAAACTTCTCATCTGGGCTGTCAACAAGTGGGCACCCGAAGAGACTGTGGCTAAGAAAGTGGCTCCTGCTGCCAAGGCGATTGCCAGCATCGACGCCAACACCAAGGCTATCATCGACGCTACCATCAGTCAGATTACTGGTGGCAAGGGTCATGCAACCAAAATAACTAAGTTGTAAATAAAAATTTAAGGTAAAAAAGATATGGCAAAAGAAGTAAAATTCTCGTTGGTCTTCCGCGATATGTGGCAGAGTGCTGGTAAGTATCAGCCTCGTGTGGACCAACTCGTTAAAGTGGCTCCAGCCATCATCAAGATGGGATGTTTCGACCGTGTTGAAACAAACGGTGGTGGTTTCGAGCAGGTGAACCTTCTCTACGGAGAAAACCCCAACAAGTCTGTGCGCGAATGGACAAAGCCTTTCCATGAGGCTGGCATCCAGACCCACATGCTTGACCGTGCGCTGAACGCTCTGCGTATGAGCCCAGTGCCAAAGGATGTGCGCAAGCTCTTCTACAAGGTGAAGAAGGCTCAAGGCACTGACATCACTCGTATTTTCTGCGGATTGAACGACCCACGCAACGTGATTCCTTCTATCCAGTATGCAAAGGAAGCAGGCATGATCGCTCAGGCTTCTCTCTGCATCACCTACTCCCCTATCCATACTGTTGAATACTATGTGAACTTGGCAAAGAAGTTCATCGAGGCTGGTGCTGACGAAATCTGCTTGAAGGATATGGCAGGTATCGGTCGTCCTGTATCACTCGGCAAGATTGTGGAGGGCATCAAGAATGTGAAGAAGGACATCGTGGTGCAGTATCACTCTCACGCTGGTCCTGGCTTCAACATGGCAAGCATCCTCGAAGTCTGCAACGCTGGTTGTGACTACGTCGATACTGGTATGTCTCCTCTCTCTTGGGGTACTGGTCACGCTGACATCATCGCCGTACAGGAGATGTTGAAGGATGCAGGCTTCAAGGTGAAGGAAATCAATATGGCTGCCTACATGGAGGTGCGCACTCAAATTCAGGAGATGTGCGACGACTTCCTCGGCTACTATATCCCCGACCTCAACCACATCAACAACTCTCTGCTCGTGAAGCCAGGTCTTCCAGGCGGTATGATGGGTTCTTTGATGACTGACCTCGAGGACAACCTCAAGTCACTCAACAAGTGGAAGGTGAAGAATGGTCAGCCCGAGTTGACAACTGATGACCTCCTCATCAAACTCTTCGACGAGGTGGCTTACGTATGGCCAAAGGTGGGTTATCCATGCCTCGTGACTCCGTTCTCTCAGTATGTGAAGAACCTTGCGCTGATGAACGTGATGCAGATGGAGAAGGGCAAGCAGCGTTGGAGCATGATTGCCGACACCATCTGGGACATGATTCTCGGCAAGGCAGGTCAGTTGCCTGGTCCTGTGGCTCCTGAACTCGTTGAGATGGCGAAGGAACAGGGTCGTGAATTTGAGACACAAGATCCACAATCATACTTCCCTGACAAACTTGACGAGTTCCGCGAGGAGATGAAGCAGAACGGTTGGGAACTCGGTGAGGATGACGAAGAGCTCTTCGAACTCGCCATGCACCCAGAGCAGTACCGTGCTTACAAGAGCGGTAAGGCAAAGGCTGACTTCGAGGCAGACTTGGCTAAGCGTAAGGCAGCCAAGAATGCTCCAGCAGCAGGTGCAGAAGGTCCTAAGAGCGTAACTGTTCAGGTGAACGGTGTAAACTACAAGGTGGAAATCGCTTACGGCGATGCCGTTCCAGCAGCCGCTCCTATCGCAGCACTCGCTGGTGGTGCAGCACCCGCAGCCGCTCCAGCAGGTGAAGGCGAGGACATCGTGGCTCCATTGGAGGGTAAGTTCTACCTCGTGAAGGACAACTCTGAGACTCCTGTGAAGGTGGGCGACACGGTTCAGGCAGGTGACACGCTTGGCTACATCGAGGCCATGAAGACCTTCAACGCCATCCGTGCCGACAAGGCTGGTACTATCACCGCCATCCTCGTCAACTCAGGCGACTCAGTGGAAGAAGATGACCCAATCATGAAAATGGCTTAATTATGGAAGAAATACTGAATAACATATACCAGATGACGGCATTCAGCGACATCATCGCCGCCAATGGTACTTATCTTGTCATGTACTTGCTTGCCTTCGTACTCCTGTACCTCGGCATCGTCAAGCACTTCGAGCCCCTGCTGCTCATCCCCATCGCCTTCGGTGTGCTCATTGCCAACTTCCCAGGCGGCGACATGGGTGTGTATCAGGCAGACGAGGCTGGACGCATCGTCAATGCAGAAGGCAAGGTGCTGGCAGAGAACATCTGGGAGATGTCGCTTCCCCAGATTGCACACGACCTCGGCTTGATGAACTTCCTCTACTACATGCTCATCAAGACAGGTTTCCTGCCACCAGTGATTTTCATGGGTGTGGGTGCGCTCACCGACTTCGGCCCTATGCTCCGCAACCTTCGCCTGTCCATCTTCGGTGCTGCTGCACAGATGGGTATCTTCGCAGTGCTCATCATCGCTGTGGCATCCGGTCAGTTCAACATCAAGGAGGCTGCATCGCTTGGCATCATCGGTGGTGCTGATGGTCCTACGGCTATCTTCACTACCATCAAGTTGGCTCCTCACCTCCTCGCTCCTATTGCCATCGCGGCTTACTCCTACATGGCGCTCGTGCCTGTCATCATCCCACTCGTGGTGAAGATGCTGTGCTCTGAGAAGGAACTGAAGATTAACATGAAGGAGCAGGACAAGCTCTACCCTTCTGGTCAGAAGATGAAGAACGAGAAGGTCATCAAGATCATCTTCCCTATCGCTGTGACCACCATCGTGGCTTTGCTCGTGCCATCAGCCGTTTCTCTGATTGGTATGCTCATGTTCGGTAACCTCCTGAAAGAGATTGGTTCTGATACAGGTCGTCTGTTCGACACCATCTCCAACTCCATCATGAACACAGCAACTGTGTTCCTCGGTCTTTGCGTAGGTGCCACAATGACGGTGCAGGCATTCCTCAACTGGACGACCATCGGTATCGTGGTCGGCGGCTTCTTCGCATTCGGTCTCTCCATCGCATCAGGCATCTGCATGGTGAAGATTACGAACCTCTTCAGCAAGAAGAAGATAAACCCGCTCATCGGTGCTACAGGACTTTCTGCTGTGCCTATGGCAAGCCGTGTCTGCAACGAGATTTCCACCAAGTACGACCCCAAGAACCACGTGCTCAACTACTGCATGTCTTCCAACGTGTCAGGTGTGATTGGTTC
>JBGUGM010000237.1:0-2141 GCA_045111535.1 Bacteroidaceae bacterium | reverse complement strand
AGTAATAGCCTGTGGATAAAGGGCATAAGCATACAACCACCCTACAACCAAGGTACACACCTCTCCATCATGGACTCACATCCTCATAGTTGTACCCAAGTTGTAACGTCAATGCCTTATAAGTCAAGGCTTTCGCCCCAATTACAACTACAACCACTAACTCTAAAAATTGAAGAACTATGACAAGTATATTTGATACAAAGATTAGCTATTATAGAAACGTAGAAGACAATGTCGGCACGGAAATATCCCTGCGCGACTTCCTCTTCTGTGACAAGTACAAGGAACAGATAGAGCATATCCGATCCATATCAGATGAAGATGTGCAAAAGCGCCTGAAGTTGCAACTGCCTGTGGCAACCATCTCAGGCACATTTGCTCCTACATGTAAAGCGGAAAACCTCGTGGCCCACTCGAACCTTCTCTGTATCGACATCGACAAGAAAGATAACTTGGATGTTGACTGGTTCGATGACATGAAGCATGAGTGGCATAACATCCCCCAGATACTCTATGCGGGCCGTAGCATCCGTGGCAAAGGCTGGTTTGCCATCTTCCGCATTGCCTATCCTGATAAGCATGAGGCTCAGTTCGAAGCGCTGAAACGTGACTTCGCCAACAGCGGACTAATCATTGACAAAGCATGCAAGAATGTGAACAGGATGCGCTTCATCTCCTACGACCCAGAGCCGTATGTGAATGAGGATGCTACATTATATACTAAGGTATGGGTGGAGCCGAAGCCAGCATACCACAGTTCCTGTACATATAGTGGTGGCGACATGGAACAGGTAGAGCGATGCTGCCGTATCATTGCCGACAGAGGCATCGACATCACGGCCACCTACGATGACTGGTTCCATGTTGGTGCAGCCTTGGCATCACTTGGTGAACGTGGGCGTAGCCTGTTCCATGTGGTCAGCTCGCAAAATGCGAAGTACAAAGCAACTGAGACAGACAAGAAGTTTGACAACCTTCTGCGCAATGTCAGCAGTATCAACATCGGTACGTTCTTCCATATCTGTTCGCTGCATGGAATCAACTGGAAGGAGGGTAGTCTATGAAATCGGAGATAACGAGCTTCAACAGTTCATTCTTTGAATACCTCTGTGGCTTCGTCTGGTTTGACCAAGAACGACTGGAGGCCCTAATGAAGCGATATCCTATCGGGGCAACCGAGCAAGGCGAACCGATATTCTGGCATATCAATTCGGAGCATAAGATTACCAATGGTCGCATCATCACAATGGACAGCGAAACAGGCAAGGTCTATGATGACAGTTGGTATTATCAAGACGGGCGACCGACTTGCTTGTTTGGTGAGCACTTGCTCGATAGCTTCCCCACCCAGACGGTTGCATTGGTGATGGATGAAATGACTGCTGCCGTTATGAGTTGCTTCCCGACACCATACGTTTGGATTGCAACTGGGAAAGGAAAGGCCACTCCCACCGATTTGCTTCCACTTGCAGGAAAACCTGTGGTTGTGTTTCCAGATAAGGGTGACTACAGCAAATGGCAAGAAACGCTGCAAGCGGTTCCCAATCTCCAGTTTTATGTCTCAGACGTGATGGAGAAAGCGCAAGGCGATTGCCACACCATTGCTCAGATGGTTCTCAGTCAGCAACCCTTACGACCAACCGAGGCAGAAGCTGCTCTGATGCGGATGGAGGATGCCAATCCTAACATCGCATTACTTGTCAAAGCACTCGGATTGGAGGTGGTGGGCATTTCACCCACCAGCGACATTCCCAAGGATGAAACACCAAAAACGAAGCCTACTTCGAAAGAACCGAAACAGGATGCTGTCATGCAATCAATCCTATTGGCTCAGGAAGAACGATGGCATGGCAGGAACCCAGAATGCCACAAGTGCAAGTTCTCACATGAGGGCATCAACGGCACCTATTGTGGCAAACTCCATCGATATGTGGAGTATGGGAAAGGCGACTGCGGCGTAGAAGCTGACATTCCTCCTGCTCCGGGTTAAAGGCTACGCCGAGAGGGATTACCGAATAATCCCATAACATAATATGGACTTTTAGATTCGCCGTGCTCCCTTAAAAAGTCCCATTATGCTCTCCGAGGGTTAGAGCGCCGCTATACAGCAGTGTTGCCGCATGTGGCACAAGCCAGAAGCA
>JBGUGM010000236.1:0-7510 GCA_045111535.1 Bacteroidaceae bacterium | reverse complement strand
CAGGAGTTCAAGGACGGCAAGAAGAGCGAGAACAACCTCCTCGACCTCGCTGTGAAGGCAGCAGGTCTGCGTTGTACGCTCGGCGAGATTTCCGACGCTTGCGAAGCAGTCGTTGGTCGTTATAAAGCAATCATTAGAACCATCAGCAACGTGTATAGTTCAGAATCAAAGGGCGACCAGGCATTTAAGGACGCTTGCGCCGCAACAGAGAAATTTGCACAGGCCAATGGTCGTCGTCCTCGCATCATGATTGCCAAGATGGGACAGGACGGTCACGACCGTGGTGCCAAGGTAGTGGCAACAGGTTATGCCGACTGCGGTATGGACGTGGATATGGGTCCTCTCTTCCAGACACCAGCCGAGTCAGCTCGTCAGGCAGTGGAGAACGACGTCGATGTACTCGGCGTATCCTCTCTCGCTGCAGGACACAAGACACTTGTGCCACAGGTAATCGAAGAACTGAAGAAACTTGGACGTGAAGACATCCTCGTCATTGCCGGCGGTGTCATCCCTGCACAGGACTACGACTTCCTCTACAAGGCAGGTGTTGCAGCCATCTTCGGTCCTGGCACCAACGTGGCAAAGGCTTGCTGTGAGATCATGAAGATTTTGAACGAAGAGTAAATCGAGTGCTTGGGGCAACGCTCCCAAGAAATCGACTTTATTTCGAATAAAGAGTAATTATGGGAAAGTTTACATTGATGGCTCTACCGTATGCGATAGACGCATTAGAGCCTGTTATTAGCAAGCAGACGCTGGAGTTTCACCACGGAAAACATCTGGCGGCATACGTGAATAACCTGAATGGCCTGCTGGACGGAAGCGGCTTTGAAGAGGCTGCACTCGAGGAGATTGTCTGCAAGGCAACGGGAGGCATCCTGAACAATGCCGGGCAGATTCTCAACCACGAGTTGTACTTCGGACAATTCTCTGGAAACCCCACGAAGAAGGAACCTACGGGTCCTTTGGCTGATGCCATTGTGAAAGAGTTTGGCTCATTCGAGGCATTCAAGGAAGAATTCCAGAAGAAAGGTGCCACGCTGTTTGGCAGCGGTTGGGTGTGGCTGTCTGCGGACAGAGCGGGACAACTCTTCATCACACAGGAGGCAAATGCTGCCAACCCTGTGCAGAAGGGTCTGACTCCCCTACTCACTTTTGATGTATGGGAACACGCCTACTACCTCGACTATCAGAATCGCCGTCCCGACCACCTCGTAGCTCTCTGGAGCATCATCAATTGGGAGGAGGTTGAACTGAGATACGGCAAAGCCAGAATGTAACCTTCTCTAATTCTCAAAATAAGATGTGCCCAACACCTGCAAAAGTGTTGGGCACATTATTTATGCTCTATACAATCCCTTATTTCAGACGTTTCACAGGGAAGGTGAAGTAAGTGTCGGGATATGGTTCGTCCTTCAACGTGAAGTGCCACCACTCTGTGTCAAAAGGCTTGAAGCCGTGACGCATCATGGCAGTACGAAGCACCATACGGTTGTAGAACTGTACAGAGGTGATGGAACGATCAGCAGGACTCTTGTGGTTGTCAGCGGTAAAGTCGAGATTCTCTGGATTGCCACAGAAGTCGGGATGACTCTCAGGACCAAACCAGTCGAAGGTACCGCCCATGTCGAGTTCCTTCTCCGTCTTCATGTCGAAGAGTGTCAAATCCAGCGTAGAGCCACGTGTGTGTCCACTCCTCTCACAGATATATTCCATCGGGAAGAGCACCTTCTTGTCGAGGTCAGGATAGAAATAAGGCTTCATCAGCGTATCGTTCACATCAGCAGCCCACCGCATAAAGTGGTCAACGGCACACTGTGGACGGTAAGCATCGTAGATTTTCAAACGATAGCCATGTGCCTTCAAGTCATCACTCACAGCACGGAGACTGTCAGCAGCACGTCGAGTGAGCAATGCCGTAGGCTCTTCGTAGCCATCAATGCGAGTACCCACAAAGTTATAGGTGCTGTAATAGCGTATTTCGAGGATGGCATCAGGCACAGCATCCGTCAGATTAACGAAGCCCTCTGATGATTCAGGCGACACCGTTGGCACAGGAACTGCTTTGTCCTTGATTTTGTCGTATTCCATCTTCGCTGCCGCCATCAACTGCTGGAAATCTGCATCGTTGTGCAGACGTGCCAAGGTGTAGGCAGCCACGAGACGACCCGCCTGTACATCGCTGGCAAAATGGAAACCTAAGATGGTACGGCTACGACTATATTCATAACCACGTGTCAGAAGGGCATTCTGGCTATTCGGCATCACTTCCACCAATGCGAGCGCAATGCCCCACCCCAAGATGGCATGGTTAGAGGGATAACTCGTCGTAGGAACATAGCGCTCATTCAGTTCGGGCATGGCAGAACTCTCGCCCAATCGAGCAAAAGGACGGGTACGGAAACCTGTCGCTTTCATCTGTGCAGACGTGCTGCTGAGTGCCGCATAAGTCTTCTTCACCAAAGCGGCAATGGCTGGCGTTTCCTTTTCGCTCAATGTCAAACCCACACATGGCGTATAGCATCTCAGGAAACCTTCTTCCGTACAATCAGCATCTGCTACAGCCTGTTTTCCACGACTACCCTCACGTTCGGCTTTCGCTTGCCAATAATAAACCACATCACCATAATAGCGGTAGGAAGCCGAATCAACAGGTGCATCCAACACCTTTTCTCCTTTGGGATAACCCACCTCTATCTTCTTCGACTTGATGCCCTTGATGCGTCGGTACTCCTCACGTGCTTCCTCCAAATCATCCTGATATTCAGGTGACGTGTGCATCCTTGCGATGGCTGCAGATGCCGCCAAACGACCAGCATCCACATCGCTTTGCCAGTGCGCACCCACGATGACACGACTCTGTCCATATTCAAAACCACGACGAAGAATCGTGTCCTGCAATTCTGGAGCCACTTCAATCATCGCCAGTGCAGAAGCCCATCCAAAGGCTGTATGACCAGAGGGATAAGAGCCATTACGACGCAGATCTTTCTCATCGTCAAATTCACTTGACACATGTTCATTCAGACGAGCAAAAGGACGTACACGCATATAACGCCTTTTCGCCATGCTGGTGGCTTGGTTGGCGGTTTCTCCCACCCGTTTGATAAAACGGTAGATGGCAGGAGTCTCTTCCTTGCTGATGGTCACGCCAATTGCCTCACTATACACCGTGGCCATGCGATCTGCTCCATAGAGTGATTCCCAACTTGCCTGCTGACCACGTGGTGTGTTACGAATGGACTTACCCCACAGGAACTGCTGGAAGTCATCCACAAACAGCAAACTTGCTGTATCGGGCGGTACAGGCAGATAGACACATGGATTGGGCAATCCGAAGATGTTGAAATACGGAGAGTCTTTCTTCTTGTTCTCCGTCTGAGCCACCATGCTCAATGTGCCGCAAAAGAAAAGGATGACGGCAAGCATCCCCAATGTTTTCTGTTTCATGAGTACTTCACTTTTTCGTATTTGGGTGCAAAAGTAGTAAAAAGTTGGGATATGTCCTAACTTTTCCACACACATTATATATATCATAAGAAGAAGGGATCTCAACAAGGGAAAGAGTTGAGGCAAGATTTAGTAGTATAATCTTTCTATCTAAACTATCGTTTGTAGAAATATTTTCCTTTGTTTGTTGTTTTGCTTGGACACATTTTCCAAACGTCGTAACTTTGCATCGTCAAACAAAAATCAGCCCACGCGCTGGGCGATTTTCAAGAACAACGAAACAAATCAAATCAATTATAAACTTAAAAACATTACACAACTATGGCAAAGAAACTTCACATTGAGACACTGGCACTTCATGTTGGTCAAGAGCAACCAGATCCAGCAACCGATTCACGTGCCGTTCCTATCTATCAGACCACATCTTATGTGTTCCGCAACTCACAGCATGCAGCAGACCGTTTCGGTCTTCGCGATGCAGGTAACATCTATGGTCGTCTGACCAACACTACTCAGAGCGTATTCGAAGAGCGCGTTGCTGCTCTCGAAGGTGGTGTGGCAGGTCTTGCTGTGGCATCAGGTGCCGCTGCCATCACTTACGCTTTGCAGAACATCGCACAGAATGGTGACCACATCGTGGCAGCAGACAACCTCTATGGTGGTTCCTATAACCTCATCACCCATACACTCAGCACTCAGGGCATCACGAACACTATCATCAACGTGAATGACCTTCAGGCGTTGGAGAATGCTATCCAGCCTAACACGAAAGCAGTGTATGTGGAGACCTTCGGCAATCCTAACAGTGACGTGACCAATCTGGATGCTATCGCTGAAATTGCACACAAGCATAACATTGTTGTCATCGTCGATAACACCTTCGCACCTATCATCTTCCGTCCTCTCGATCACGGTGCCGACATCGTCGTTCACTCTGCCACGAAATTCATCGGTGGTCACGGTTCATCCCTTGGTGGTGTGATTGTTGACGGTGGCAAGTTCGACTGGAAAGCCAATGCTGACAAGTACCCAACCATCGCAAAGCCAGACCCATCCTATCATGGTGCCGTATTTGCAGACGTAGCAGGTCCTGCAGCATTCGTGACTCGCATCCGTGCCGTCATCCTGCGTGACACTGGTGCTACCATCTCTCCCTTCAACGCATGGATTCTCCTGCAGGGCGTAGAGTCTCTCCCACTCCGCATCGAGCGTCACTCTTACAACGCGCAGAAGGTGGTTGAGTATCTGAATCAGCATCCAAAGGTGAAGAGCGTGAGTCACCCTCTCCTGCCCTCTCATCCCGACCACGACCTCTACAAGAAGTACTTCCCCAACGGTGGTGGCAGCATCTTCACCTTCGAGATCAACGGTACACAAGAGGACACTTGGAAGTTCATCGACTCTCTGCAGATCTTCTCGCTCCTCGCCAACGTGGCTGATGTGAAGTCGCTGGTCATCCATCCTTACACCACCACACACTCACAACTCTCTCCTGAGGAACTGGCAGAGCAGCACATCACTCCTAACACAGTGCGCCTCTCCATCGGTGTGGAACATATCGACGACATCATCGCCGATCTCGACCAGGCATTCAATCAAATCCCATAACCAGCCCATGCGCTGGGCGACTCTCTCCATGCGGAGTGTTGTCCTATAAAAAGGTGAGAAAAAGGGGTGATGACCTACCATAAATGGGGTATTTTGTCACCCTTTTTCTCCTAAAATCTTTATACTTATATATAATTATTCGTACCTTTGCATCAGTAAACAAAACAAAACAACAAAAAACTTCATACAACTATGGCTAAAATTGCAAAACAACTGACAGAACTGGTGGGCAACACCCCACTGCTGCAACTCAACGCTTACTCCGCCAAGGAGAATCTTCAGACGAACATCATCGCCAAACTGGAGTACTTCAACCCAGCAGGCTCAGTGAAAGACCGCATCGCCCTCGCCATGATTGAGGATGCCGAGAAGCGTGGTGTCATCAAGCCAGGTGCCACCATCATCGAGCCAACCTCTGGCAACACAGGTGTAGGACTTGCATTCGTGAGTGCTGTGAAAGGTTACAAACTCATCCTCACGATGCCTGAGACGATGTCCATCGAGCGTCGCAACCTCGTGAAGGCATACGGTGCCACCGTTGTCCTCACTCCTGGCACAGCAGGCATGAAGGGTGCCATTGCCAAGGCAGAAGAACTGCGTGACGCCACTCCTGGTTCTATCATCCTCCAGCAGTTCGAGAACCCTGCCAACCCTGCTACTCACTACGCTACCACAGCAGAGGAAATCTGGCGCGACACAGACGGCAAGATTGACATCTTCGTGGCTGGTGTCGGCACAGGTGGTACCGTGAGCGGTATTGGCAAGCGCCTCAAGGAACTCAACCCCAACGTGAAGATTGTGGCTGTTGAGCCAGAGACCTCAGCCGTGCTCAGTGGCGAAGCCCCTGGTGCTCACAAGATTCAGGGTATCGGTGCAGGCTTCATCCCTAAGACCTTCGATCGCAATGCTGTTGATGAAATCTTCAAGGCTCCTAACGATGCAGCCATTCTCACCAGCCGTAAGATTGCAGCCTCTGAGGGCGTACTCGTGGGTATCTCTTCTGGTGCCTCTGCTTATGCAGCCACTCAACTCGCCAAAGACCCTGCCAACAAGGGTAAGGTCATCGTGGCACTCCTGCCCGATACTGGCGAACGTTATCTCTCCACAGTCCTTTACGACTTCGAGAACTATCCATTGTAAACAACTCATATCAGCATAAAAAAAGCAGGGTGTCAATCTCTTGGGGGGCTGCCTTTCTTTTTGGGGACGATACAAAGCAAAAAAACTGAGAGTTCTTTTCTTTGTATCGGGGGTTGGTAGTAGGTTTATCTTCTGCCAAATTCATTTGACAGAAGAGAAACCGAACGGACAACGGGGGAAATTATTTCGCCAGTTCCTTTTCAATGCTCTCTTCCATGCCTTGTGGTTCGGTGGTAGGCTCGAAGCGACTGATCACCTTACCTTCCTTGCTGATGAGGAACTTCGTGAAGTTCCACTTGATGTCGGGCTTCGAAGCGTAGTCAGGGTCAGCCTTGGTGAACATCTCGTCAAGAATCTTCGTGAGCGGATGCGCTGGGTCAAAGCCAGCGAATCCTGCCTGACTCTTCAGCCACTGATAGATGGGATGAGCACCCTCGCCATTCACCTCAATCTTCGACATCAAGGGGAAGGTGACACCGTGATTGATGCGGCAGAACTCCTCTATCTCCTCGTCTGTGCCTGGTTCCTGATGACCGAACTGGTCACAAGGGAAACCGATGATGACAAGTCCCTGGTCCTTATACTTCTGATAGAGTGCCTCCAGACCATCATACTGAGGGGTGAAACCGCACTTCGATGCGGTGTTGACAATGAGCAGAACCTTGCCTTGATAGTCGGCGAAGTTCACTTCCTTGCCCTTGTTCGAGAGGGCTGTGAAATCATAAATGGTATTCATATCGCTTGCGTTTGTTTTGCATGACAGCAGACAAACAACTGTCGCTGCCACAATGGTTAGAAAATGTTTCATACAGGTTGTCATATATATCTTATTTGTTAAATCCAATTACCCCATCACCACATCGAGCACCATCATCAGGACGAAACCGATGGCAAAGCCAATGGTGCTGAGATTGGAGTGCTGACCATCGGAGGCTTCAGGGATGAGTTCTTCCACCACCACGTAGAACATGGCGCCAGCGGCAAAGGCGAGCATGTAAGGAAGAACGGGCATGAGCAGCGAAGCGAGCAGCATCACGGCAATGGCTCCAACAGGTTCCACTACCCCACTCAGCGAGCCAAGCACAAACGAACGCCAACGGCTATTCCCTGCTGCCCGCATCGGCATCGAGATGATAGCCCCCTCTGGCACGTTCTGGATAGCGATACCTACCGCGACAGCCAGTGCACTGGCAAGGGAAATGTTCGTTGCCCCACTGTCGGCTCCTGCAAACACCACGCCCACTGCCATTCCTTCGGGCAGGTTGTGGATAGTGACAGCCAAAGCCAACATCGCAGTCTTCGACAAATGTGA
>JBGUGM010000235.1:0-5980 GCA_045111535.1 Bacteroidaceae bacterium | reverse complement strand
CGTTCAGAATGGCGGAGCCTCGGTAAGTGACTCCTGGTTTTAATTCTAATTTCTTCATAATGAATAAATTTGTTTAGTGGGTTGTTGTTAAATATTCTGCTGACTGTAAAAAGTTCATGGCGTAGCATCGAATCCGAGAGGCACGGATGGATTTAGCCGTAAAGGACAAAGCCTTCCAAATTGTAAATCTGTTAGCAGGAGGGAAAGCGTCCTTTAGGAGTTTGAGTTCCTCTTTGTTTGTAATGATAATTTTTTGCATACCTTTGCGATTTTTTGAATGAATACTTTTGTTTTTTTGTGATCACGATGCAAAGGTACGGACATAAAAAAAGCGACAGAATTTTTATTCCATCGCTGCGCAGTTTGTGAGAAAATTCATGAGATTTTCTCAAAATCGTGAGAGAAACTTAACAAGATTTCCTTGTTTTGTCCTATTTTACCGATTTTTCGTGAGAGTTTTGAGAGTTTTTTCTGAAATCCGTGAGAGTTTTACTATTTTTGAACAATTTTCGTGAGAAAGTCGCTGTTTTTGAACAATACGCTACTTGCCCAAAAGCAATTTCTCTGCTTTCTCGGCCACATCCTTATACTGCTTATAACGCTTACCCTTCACAGGTGCATTCTTCTCATCCCACAGCACCACCGACTTCGTGAAGCCCTCCACATCCATACGCTGCAACTCCACACGGCTGGGCAGGTGCTCATGCTTCGGCACCTCCATCGCCACCATCTCGCAGAACTCATCGAAAGCACCATCCTTCAGCACATCCCAATCCACGAAGACACGATACACGGCAAACCACAATCTGCCCACGTTGATGTCCTCTGCCACCTCCCTGATGGCTTGCGACACCCTCATGGCAGGAATCTCCTCATTCTTCCTTCTCGCCTCACGTTCCCTGTTCACCACCTTGCGGATGTTGCGCGTAGACACACGAAGTTCAGCCCTCATCACATAAGCCACCACACCATATATAAACACATTCTCCTTCTCCTCCAGCAGAATGGGACGGTACTCATCCTCCTTCTCGCTGTTTTGAGCCACCAGCCAATGCTTGCCCTCGTCATCCTCATAGTAGCACTTCACCGTGTAGCCATCCTCCACTCTCGCCACCACGATGTCCCCATCCCTCAGGTTCTGGGTCATCATCACCAGCACCCTGTCACCATCATTGATGCCGGCATCCACCATCGAGTCACCGTCCACATCCACAATCATGGCAGGGGTCTTCGACAGCATCTTTCTCGGCATCGACATCATCTCCACAAAAGACTGCTCAGCCCAGTTTTCCGTAGGGAAGCCAGCCCTCACAGATGCCTCGTAGTGAGGCACCTCCGTATCGCACAACTGAGGATTAGCCCCAGCCTTCTGCAAGAAATCGAAAATCTCTTTCAGTTCTTTCTCATCCATATTACATCTTACATTTTATTCTATTCAAACAAAAAGGCTTTACCGAGCAATCGGCAAAACCTTTTTATTGATCATGTCATCAGTTCTTTTACTGAACGGCGCGAATGGTCAATCCCATAAAGCGTGTTCGATTATAAGCCATGTGGATAGTACCGTCCCTATATTCTAAGTGATATGCATATTGGGGAACGTCGGAATAAAGCGTGGATGTCCAATAATAAGGGGTACCTACCAACCTAAACTCGTTATACTGACGATATCCCGCACCCGGCAAGAAGATATACTTGGAATGGTCTGACTTATTCATGAATTTCCATCCACTCGCATAATCATCACCAACGTAACCACTAAATTTTTCATGGTCTGTTTCATTGATCAGTTCCTCCATCTCATCCTTCGTCGGCATGCGCCATGCGCCGCCCCAAGTAACACGTGCAGCATCGTCACATGGTTCAAGTTGCAAGATGTTGTCAGGAGTAATAGCAGGATCACCATAGTTGGTTTTGTCTGTCGGGCAATATTTGGAAATCTTCGTAATTTCGCCATTCATCCATGGATAACAGATAGCATTGAACTTGGTTGTGATATTGCCAGAAACCCCATTTGTTGTTGTGCCCACAACGCTATAACCCGAGGTGCCGCCCCAAGCGAAGTACGTGCCGTGGTCGATTTCCCGAGTGGCACCAATGTTCATGTTCGCCCATTTCGTACCAGAAGGAAGACCAAGGTCAACTGCCACAGCAGCAGCAGGAGTTCTTATCTCGCCAGGCTTCTGATAAGTGCATCTCATCGCACGCGCCACACTCACCAATTTACCCTTTCTGGTATAAAGGTTAGCAGTCAAGGCGGTAGTAGGCCCTTCATAGATATCTTCGCCCACCCATGCCTTGAAGGTATAGGTTTCATCGGCGTCATAGTCGGTATTGATGCCTACGAACAACTCATCGGGGTACTCACCGTTCTCCGCTTGTGGAGTAATCGTCAGAGGAGTGCCGCTGGAGAAATAAGTAGGTGTACTACCAAGGACTAAGAACCTGATCATTTTGTCGTGGGCAGAGAAAATCTGCAACTTCGTAGGGTGAAGTCGGTTACCAGCCTCGTCTGTCAGGCGAAACCTCACATACGTCTGGGCATGGGTTAGTTTCGTTACAGGCAATGAGAGTGTGCTACCACTGATGTTCGCTGCCTGCACCGTCACCGTTGCCTGTTGATAGGCTTTTTTACTGGACAATGTGCCCAACGTTCCGTCTTGACTCGTGTAGTTGTAAGTTTTACCACCCAAATAGACAGTCAATTCGTCACCTGCTGAGATGGAGCCTGTCAGCGTGCCCGTCAGCGTGGTGCTCTCTTGACCCATGACACTGGGTGTCAGCGTGCCCAACTTCGTGCTGCCCTTATAAACAGTCACTTCATCGCCGTCATCCCAAATAAAACTGAAACGTTTGCCGCTGTTGCCACCATAGAAGACGGCACGTGTCTGCGGGTCGGCATCCTCCTCCTCGCTAACACCCTCGCCTGTGGCAATCATCGAGACGGTCCACGTCTTCTGCTCGGACTGCTGGACATCGCTTTCAAACTCGTCACTGCTGGAACAGCCAACGAGAGCCATCAGCGCCATGAGCAGCGATGTCTGAAAGAGTTTCTTGGTGTAACGCATAAGCACTTAGAATTTAAAGAAGTTCTGTTCTCCAAAATCAATCAACTCTTCCTCATCGAAGTCTTGCATGGCAGGTGCCAATTCTTCAATGTCAGAAGCACAAATCAAGGTTGTTTTGATTTCCAGAACCTCCATTTCAGGAGTCTCATACTGTTTCTTATTCATAATTGTAATGGTTTTAGTTTGTTATAGTAAATACGATGCTATTTTGCCAAATCAATTGCAAAGATAAGCAAATAATGACAAAACATCCAAATATTTCCACAACTTTTTCATTCATACCCACATATATATGATGTAAAAGCATGAAAATGACACCTATGGATTGTGGGGGCAGGGTCAGAACGCCAGCACAGGGCGGGTTAAGACGGAAGAATGATCCATTTCCTTATACAACGCCAGACCGTTCTCGAAGCTCATGCAATACATCTTCTCGGTATTATAAACAGTGCTCGACCAATAGATTTTATTACCAAGAAGCTCTAAACCGGCAGCTTCGAGTACTCCGTTCAAGCTCGAAGCTGAATAAGCCGCATTAACAGTCCTGGAAAGTGGAGTGGTGACTGGTGATCCCGCTTTCTTCGACGCAAGTCCCTGAACAATCAACTGCCATTGACCCAACGACGGAATGAACCAATCGCTGGTGCCCTCCGACTTGGGTGCTGCAGGGACATAGTTCCTACAGTTCTTGGCTGCTTCGTGTTTCTCGTTGTCATGAGCTAATGCCGTGATGGTATTGTAAATGCCACCCTTATCATTAACTGCATCATCCGTGGCAGATATACTTGGCAAGCAGCCATCAGTGGAACTTCTATACCATTTATTTAAAGAAACATTACTATTCTCCAGAGAGATAGCAAGGGCACGATAGGTGGCGCTGCCGGAATCGACAGAACCAGGGGTGCCCACATAGGCGATTAGGGCGACTGGAGTCCGACCTGCGGCGGTAGCGAGGTCTATGGTCTCGAACACATAGCCATCACTGGTAATCACCCAGCCCACATGTGCCGATGTGACATCGGCCAACTTCACGCTTGTGGTACGCACCACACTCACCAGTTTTCCCTTTCTCGTGTAAAAATTAACATTCAGCGGAACGGCAGGTCCTTCATAGATGTCTTCACCCACCCATGCCTTGAAGGTATAGGTGTCAGAAGCATCGAGGTCGGTGTTGATGGCAACGAAAACCTCATTAGGATACTCACCATTCTCAGACGCTGTCACCACCTCCAAAGGGTTTTCATTTGTGAAGTAGGAAGACACCACACCATAGAAATCGACGGTTTTCACCATCCTGTTGCTGGCAGAAAAGACCTGCAGCTTGGTGGGGTGCAGACGGTTGCCGTGCTCGTCCAGCAGACGGAACCTGATGTATGCCTGCTGGTGTGTCAGTTTCGTGGCAGGCAACGTGATGGAGCCACCGCTGAAGTTCTCTGCTTTCAGCGTCACCGTAGCCTTCTGGTAGGCATAAGTGCTCGACAGCGTGCCCAGCGAACCGTCCTGGCCTTGATAGTCGAAAATGCGCGTCGGCAAGTATAATTTCAACTCGTCGCCAGGGTCGAGCAGTCCTTCCAGCGTACCCGTCAGCGTGGTGCTTTCCTGACCCAACACGCTCGGCGTCAGTTCACCCAACTTCACCGTTGAGTAGTACACCTCCACTTTGTCACCATCGTCCCAGATGTGACTGAAACGCTTACCCGAATTGCCGCCATAGAAGATGGCGCGCGTCTCTGGGTCGGCATCATCCTCCACCACGATGTCCTCGCTCGTGGCAACCACCGACACCTTCCACGTTTTCGGCTCTGGCTTTGTAGCCGTGCCATCAAACTCCTCATTGCCAGAACAGCCAACAAGGGCCATCAGCACCATGAGCAACGATGTCCGAAAGAGTTCCTTTTTCATAATTGTAATGTTTTTATTGTTAGTAATCAGATTGTTGACGGCAAAGGTACATCATTCCCACGAAACCTCCAAGAAAAATGTGAAAAAAGTTGGGGGAAGGTTTTTAGTTTCTAATAAGTCCCCACTAACTTCCCAGCCAATGGGGGAATCATTCATTTAAATTTTGACTTTATAAATGTGTCTAATGACGACAGTCATTGCTGACTGCCTCTCTCTTCATGTCTTCACAGATTCCCGAGAGAATGTGAGATTTTAAATCAATATTAACATAAAAGTCTAATCAAACATCCTTCTTTCCTCTTCACTTCTAATCAAGTCCCAATCCTCCAGTGCCTGCAAGGGTCTCATGTTGTGGCGACGTGCCTCCTTGTAGTCCTCAGTCATACCGTAACGGGCTGCTATCTGCATAGCGATACGGTCTTGCTCCTTATAGTTCCGACTCCTTGTGTACAGGCGATAGAAGGCATGAAGGATGGTTATTACTGGATTCGTTACCATAATTCAGCCCTCCCAGACACAAAAAAACCTGCCAGCACAGGTATAACCCATGCATGGCAGGCACTTACTAAGAAAAACCAAATTAATATACTTACATGCTGACGTAACAGGGAGGGGTAATAACCTCTTGTCAATCAGCGTGTTATATGTTTTGTTTATGATAGTCATACTTTCGTTTAGGTTTATATTATTGCAAAGGTAGTACAAATCGAGCGAAATACCAAATAAACCTCTGAAAAAATTCTGAGCGGTCAAAAAGTCAATTGGTCAATTGGTAAATTTTCATCTTGGTTTGGGGGATTACTAATAGGGGGTTGGTTAGATTTATATATAAATATATTTATTATATTATTATTATATATATATTTATTATATTACGCGTATACCCGTGTACGCGAGATTGACCAATTGACTAATTGACTAATTGACCGTTCCACAAACGCTAAGGTGAGACTTTCGTAAAAGCGGTAGTCACTCTTTCATAAAAACGGTAGTCACTCCCTCGTAAAAGC
>JBGUGM010000234.1:0-13793 GCA_045111535.1 Bacteroidaceae bacterium | reverse complement strand
ATGAAGATTTTCTCCACATAGATGTTATCCTTGAATGTCTGGAAGAAGATGGCAATGAGCAGAATCGCTACAATGGAAGGGAGTGCCGTTGCCAATGCGCCCACAATACCACCTGTCACTCCTTTCAACTTCAATCCGATGTGGGATGCCATATCGATGGCGAAAAGTCCAGGAGTGCTCTGTGCCACCACCAGCGTGTCCATAAATTCCTCATGATCCAGCCAGTGCTTCTTATCTACCACTTCCTTTTCCATCATCTGCACCATAGCGAAGCCTCCACCAATGGTGAAACTTCCAATCTTGGCAAATGTAAGAAAAATGTCCGTGTAGATGTTCATGACTGCTTATTTCTTCTTATTGGCTTCCACCCACTTTCTGGCGTTCACAAATGCCTCTATCCAAGGAGTCACCTCATCAGCCTTGCGGTCAGCAGGATAGTTCGCCTGCTGCCAAGGGAAGATGGCACGTTCCAAGTGTGGCATCATCGCCAAATGGCGACCATCTGCCGATGCGATACCAGCCACGTCGTAAGTGGAGCCGTTCGGATTGCCTGGATAGCCAGAGTAGTTGTATTTCGCCACGATGTTGTAGTCTTTCTCTGCCTTTGGAAGACGGAAATTGCCCTCTCCGTGAGCCACCCACAAACCGAGCTTGCTGCCGCTCAAGGAACCGAACATCACACTCTTGTTCTCAGGAATCTGCAAGGTCACAAACTCACTCTCGAACTTGTGGCTGACGTTGTGCAACATCTGCGCATAGTCTTTCGCATCGGTCACAGCGTGGTTGTTGTTGATAAGACCCAATTCCACCATCAACTGGCAACCGTTACAGATACCGAGTGACAGCGTGTCCTCTCTTGCATAGAAGGCATCGAGGGCAGCTTTGGCCTTGGGGTTGAAGAGGAAGGCACCTGCCCATCCTTTTGCTGAACCCAGCACGTCGGAGTTGGAGAAGCCACCACAGAACACAATCATGTTGATGTCTTCCAGCGTCTCACGACCGCTCACGAGGTCGGTCATCATCACATCCTTCACATCGAAGCCTGCCAGATAGAGCGAGTAAGCCATCTCGCGTTCGCCATTGGTACCCTTCTCACGGATGATGGCTGCCTTGATGCCTGTACGTTCACGACGGTCAGCACTAATGCCATACTGTGCCATCTTTCCTGTGAATGATGCCGGGAACTTATGTTCGATGGGCTGTTTCTTGTAGTTCTCGAAGCGCTCCTTCGCCATACCATTGAACGACTGCTTGGTGTCGAGGCGGTAAGAAGTGCTGTACCAGATGTCACGCAGCTTGTCGATGTCGAAACGGCGTGTTCTGCCATCCTTCTTCACAACCACCTCGCGGGCATCAATTGGCTTACCAATCTCCATGAAGCCCACACCAGCGTTATTCAGAATCTTCTCCACTTCCTTCTTGTCCGCGTTCTTCACCTGAATGACCACACCTGGATTCTCAGCGAAGAGCAACTTCACAGGATCATGCTCAGCCATTGCGTTGAGGTTGGTTTCAATACCACCCTTCTGATTGGCAAACGTCATCTCCAACAACGTAGTGATCAAACCACCGGCGCTGATGTCGTGACCCGCCAAGAGAAGTCCTTCCTTCACCAAATCCTGCACAGCCAAGAAGGCATCGCGGAAGTATTCTGGATTCTTCACGGTTGGTACATCGCTACCCACCTTGCCCAGACTTTGGGCAAAGGCAGAACCACCTAACTTCAGGGTGTCGAATGAGAAGTCAATATGATAGAACACAGAATCCTTGTCGTTCACCATTACGGGGCTCACCACCTTCTTCACATCGCTTACCTCACCCCCTGAAGAAACAATCACGGTTCCCGGAGAGATGATCTTGCTGCCGTCAGGATATTTCTGAGTCATTGAAAGGGAGTCCTTACCTGTTGGCACATTCACCTGCAAGGCGCAGCAGAAGTCGCTCAAGGCCTGCACACCTTCGTAGAGACGTGCATCCTCACCCTTTTGCGAACGGCAAGGCCACATCCAGTTGGCTGAGAGGCTCACAGAGTCAAGACCCTCTGCCATCGGTGCCCATACGAGATTGGTCAACGATTCAGCCACAGAGAGCACCGAACCTGCTGCGGGGTCAGCCAAACCTGCCTGTGGTGCATGACCAATGGCAGTAGCGATACCCTTCTCGCCACGATAATCGAGTGCTACGACACCACAGTCGCTCAAAGGCAACTGAATCTCACCCTGACATTGCTGACGGGCAATCTTACCTGTCACAGAGCGGTCCACCTTGTTGGTCAACCAGTCCTTACAAGCCACAGCCTCCAGTTGCAGCACGTTCTCCAGGTAAGTCTCTATATCTTTGTAAGAATACGTCACATCCTCATACTTTCTCACCACTGTCTCATCATGCATGTAGGTCTTGGGCGAGTGACCGAACATCTGAGCCACATCCAAGTCGAACGGACGCACACCGTCTCCCTGCTCAAAAGCAAAGTGGGCATCGCCTGTCGTTTCGCCCACCACATACAGCGGCGCACGTTCACGCTCGGCTATCTGACGTACATGTTCGATGTGCTTCTCGTCAATGAGCAAGCCCATGCGCTCCTGACTCTCGTTGGCAATGATTTCTTTCGACGAGAGAGTCTGGTCACCAATGGGCAACTTAGTCATGTCGATAAGACCGCCACACTCTTCCACCAGCTCCGACAGGCAGTTCACATGACCTGCTGAACCGTGGTCGTGAATGCTGACCACTGGATTCACCTCTTCCTCACACAAGGCACGAACGAGGTTGTTGGCAGGCTTCTGCATCTCAGGGTTGGCACGCTGCACAGCGTTCAACTCGATGCCTGACGAATAGCGACCCGTATCTACAGAAGACACAGAGCCACCACCCAATCCGATGCGGTAGTTGTCGCCACCCACAACCACAATCTTGTTGCCCTTCTCAGGCGTACCCTTCAGGCAGTCGCGCTTGGTGCCATATCCCACACCACCAGCCAACATGATGACCTTGTCGTAGCCATACTGCTCAACAGCATCACCCTGCTTCTCCTCATGCTCAAACGTCAGCACAGAACCGCAGATGAGTGGCTGACCGAACTTGTTACCAAAGTCACTCGCACCATTGGATGCCTTGATGAGGATTTGCTCAGGAGTCTGATACAACCACTTTCTGATAGGCAAAATGCTCTCCCAAGAACGGATGTCTCCCTCCTTGTCTGACTTAGTCCATTTCGGATAACTGTGAGGCTGACTTGGAGCCACACCATTACGTGGGTAACTGGTCATATACACAGCCGTACCGGCAATAGGCCAAGAACCTACACCACCACCCATACGGTCACGGATTTCACCACCCGTTCCTGTAGCAGCACCGTTGAAAGGCTCCACAGTAGTTGGGAAGTTGTGCGTCTCCGCCTTCAGCGAAATCACCGACTCGATGTCCTTCACCTCAAAATAGTCGCTGGTCGAGTGGTCAGCAGGTGCGAACTGCTCCACCACAGGACCTTGACTGAACGCCACATTGTCCTTGTATGCTGAAAGAATCTTGTTCGGATTCTCCTGCGTCGTTTTCTTAATCATCTGGAAGAGCGAGCTTTCCTTCTCTTCTCCATCGATGATGAACGTGCCACCAAAAATCTTGTGGCGGCAATGCTCAGAGTTAATCTGCGCAAAACCGAACACCTCAGAGTCCGTCAGCTTTCTGCCCAACTGACCCTCCACCTTGTGCAGATAGTCGATTTCCTCGGGAGACAGAGCCAAACCCTCCTGCTCGTTATACTCCTCCAAGTTCTCGATATGCAGAATCGGCGCAGGCTCGATGTTCACCGTGAAGATGTCCTGATTCAAGCCCTTATACATACGCTGCAACATAGGGTCATGCTCAGCATCCTCGCTCTCCACGGGGAAATACTCCTCGATGCGCTGCACACCCTCAATCGCCATGTTCTGCGTAATTTCCACAGCGTTCGTGCTCCAAGGCGTAATCATCTCACGTCGTGGACCCACAAAGAAACCCTTCAAATTGCTCTCGCTTTCTGGTTGAGCCTCACCGTACAACCAGCATAGTTCATTAGTCTCATCAGCCGAAAGTTCGTGGTTCACCTGCGTGGCAATCACACTCTGGGCTGGTGTTCTGAAAAAGTAAATCATAAAGTTGTATCTCTGAAAATTTTTGCAAAGGTACGAAGAAAAAATGGAATGAGTGCATGAAAAATTGCTTTTCCGTGCATTTATGCACGTTTTTATGGTTTTCCCATTCAATATGGCACAAATAGAGACTTCCCTTAGGCATCCATCATCATCCCTTCAACACACCTCCCTCCTACCTCTTTCCAACGCTTCCCCACACCCATTTTTATCACTCCTACGTATCCATTTTTATGACTTGCCCACATCGAATATAATTTGAAACTTTGAAAAAATAATTTGAAAGTTGCAAATATATTTTTGAAAGTTTGAAATTATTTTTTGCAACTTTCAAAATAAAACGCGATACGGCAACACTACAAATTGAATACGCAGGAGTTCTTCTAATGATTGCCTCGTTGCGTTTGTGTCATCTTCTTCTGTTTCCACGTAAAATGTAGAATAATCTACACAAAACCTCCTTTGTGTGGAAATAAATGTGTACCTTTGCAAAAAATATAGAAAACTATGGCAAATTATATTTTTGAGTTAAAAGACAAGGTGCGTGATTATGAGTGCGATTTGCAGGGCATCGTGAACAATGCCAATTATCAGCACTATTTGGAGCATTGCCGACATGAGTTTCTGTTGGCACACAACATCAGTTTCGCGGAACTGCATGAGAAAGGGACGGATGCTGTGGTGGCACGCCTGACGATGCAGTTCAAGGTGCCTTTGAAGAGCCGTGATGAGTATGTGACGAAACTCTGGATCAAGAAGGAAGGGGTGCGTTACATCTTCATGCAAGACATCTTCCGTCTGCCCGACATGAAGTTGTGCATCCGTGCACAAGTGGATTCGGTGTGCCTCGTCAATGGCGTACTGGCTGAGAGCCCTGAACTGAACGAGAAATTTGCCCCCTTCATGCAGTAGTGGATACACAAGAAATCATCTCGGCTATCGCTTTGACCAAACTGAAGGGTTTGAGTCTGCTGAATGCCCGTACCCTCATGGATGCATTGGGGTCGGCAAGTGAGGTGTTTGCACATCGGAAGGACATTGTGAGCCTGATTCCTGATGCCAGTCAACGATTGGTAACAGCGTTTGCTGATACGGAGGAGGCGTTGAAACTTGCTGAGGAGGAATGGCAGTTCATCGAGAAGAAGAATCTGAAGGTGTTCACCTTGTTTGACGAAGATTATCCACAAAGATTGAAAGAATGTGAGGATGCCCCGTTGGTGCTCTATTATTGTGGTTCTGCCAACCTGAACAGTCGGCACATCGTCAGTATTGTGGGCACAAGGAAGTGTTCGGAATATGGGCGTGAGGTGTGCAACAACTTCATTACTGACTTGAAACGCTATTACCCTGACACGCTGATTGTGAGTGGTTTGGCATATGGCATTGATGTGTGTGCTCATCGTGCAGCACTCGACAATGGGATGTCAACCGTAGGTGTGTTGGCACATGGATTAGACACCATCTACCCCTCGATGCACAGGCAGATTGCTGCGGATATGGTGCATCAGCAAGGAGGATTGCTGACAGAATACACTACCCGCACGACACCTGAGAAGGGGAACTTTGTGCGTCGTAACCGCATTGTGGCAGGCATCTGTGATGCATGTATAGTTGTGGAAAGTGCTGAACGTGGGGGCTCCTTGATTACTGCTGAGTTGGCAATGGAATATAATCGCGATGTGTTTGCTTTTCCAGGAAGGGTGTATGACGAGCATAGCCGAGGATGTAACAATCTCATTCGTCGTCAACAAGCAACCCTACTGACTTGCGCTGCAGATCTCCTTGATGCGATGGGTTGGGAGAATCTCTTGAAGAAAACATCAAAACTAGAGGCTATTCAGCAAGACCTTTTCCCTGACCTTACTGACGAAGAGCGTGCTTTGGTGAATACACTCAAGGATGTGGATGACAAACACATCAATCAGATTGCCATTGATGCCAATATCCCCTATTCACGCGCCAGCATGATTCTTTTTGATTTAGAAATGAAAGGAGTTGTCAAAGCACTTGGAGGAGCAAGATACAAAATCATGTACCACACCTTATAAGGCTTGCATGTCGTTTAGTTTCTTGTAATAGCCGTTCTGCTCAATGAGTTCCTCATGCGTACCACGCTCCACAATCTTTCCTTCGTGGAGCACATAAATCTCGTTGGCATTCTTGATGGTGGAAAGACGATGGGCAATGGCGATGGTGGTGCGTGACTTCATGAGTTTCTCCAACGCATCTTGCACGAGGCGTTCACTCTCGGTGTCGAGCGCAGAGGTGGCTTCGTCGAGAATCAGGATGGGGGGATTCTTCAGGATGGCTCGCGCAATGGATATACGCTGACGCTGACCACCTGAAAGCCTGCCGCCTCTATCGCCCACATTGGTTTGATAGCCCTGTTCCATCTCCATGATGAAATCATGTGCATTGGCAATCTTTGCCGCTGCTTCCACCTGTTCCTGTGTGGCATTTTCCACACCGAAAGCGATGTTGTTGAAGATGGTGTCGTTGAACAAGATGGCTTCTTGATTGACGTTACCAATCAAGCCACGCAACGAATGGAGGGAGAGGTTACGCACATCTTCCCCATCAATCTTGATGGCACCAGAAGAGACATCGTGATAGCGTGGAATCAAGTCAACTAGCGTACTTTTTCCCGAGCCTGACTGTCCCACCAATGCAATGGTTTGTCCTTTCGGAATCGTGAGATTGATGTCATGCAGAATCTCGTGCCCTTCGTTGTAGGAGAAATGCACATGTTCCAATTGTATCGAGTCGTTGAGTGCCTCAATCTTTTTGGGCTCAGCCACTTCCTTGATGTTGTTTTCAGCACGGAGAATCTTGTTGATACGCTCCAACGAAGCCAATCCCTTCTGGATGCTGTAACCCGCTTTGGAAAGGTCTTTGATAGGTTGCAAGGTGGTGTAGAGAATCACCAAATAATAGATGAATCCACTGGCATCAATAGGACTGTTGCCAGAGAAGATGAGATAACCTCCAAACCACAGCACAATGACAATCATGCACGTGCCCAAGAACTCGCTCACAGGGTGTGCTGCCGACTGACGAATAGCCACTCGCATGGAGGCATCACGGTATTCATTGTTGACCTTCGTGAAACGCTCATCCATCTTCCTCTCAGCAATGAATGCCTTGATGATGCGGAGTCCTCCCAGAGTCTCTTCTATCTGACTGATGCCATCACTCCATTTCGACTGAGCAAAGAGAGAACTTGCTTTCAACTTCTTGCCGATACGACCAATACCCCCTGCCAACAATGGCACCACTAACAAAGTGAACAGCGTGAGTTGCCAACTCATGGCAAACATAGTACCTATATAGACAAGAATAAAGATAGGATTCTTGATCAGCATGTCGAGCGAGGAGGTGATGCTACCATCTATCTCGTTCACATCAGTACTCACACGTGCCAAGATATCACCTTTCCGTTCTTCTGAGAAGAAAGACAACGGCAAAGAAAGAATCTTCTTGTAGATGTCTGCACGGATGTCGCGCACAATACCTGTACGGAGAGGCATCAGACAAGCGGAACCTCCAAAATATGTAGCAGTCTTCAATAAGGTGAGAGCGGCAAGGACACCTCCCAACATCAGCAATGTAGTGGCAGGTCCATAACTATCCACCAACTGTTGAGAATAGTAGTAACCATTGTTTTTCAACACCTCCACCAGATTGTTGACTCCACCGGTACCCCACTCGATAAATTCATAGCGCTCAGTGTTCACCTTGAAGAGAATCTGCAAGATAGGTAAGAGGATGGAGAAAGAGAACACATTGAACAAGGCTGCCAGAATGTTCAGGATGAACGTTCCGGCAATATAGCCTTTGTAGCGGGCAAAGTACTTGCCCATTTGACTGAAAAACTCTTTCATTTAGTTCATTTTAGCCTTAAAGGCAATGGCGTACATCTTCATCTGCTTCATCATCGCCAAGAGACCATTGCTACGTGTAGGAGAAAGATGCTCCTTCAATCCGATGTCCTCAATGAAATGGAGGTCAGCATTCAGGATGTCGTCAGGTGTCTGGTTGTCCAACACACGGATGAGCAACGTGACGATACCCTTCACTATCAGCGCATCACTCTCTGCCTGAAAATGTATCTTCCCTTCGGGAGTGAGGTCTGCTTGCAACCATACACGACTTTGACAACCATCAATAAGGTTACTCTCCACCTTATACTGCTCTGGCAGTGGCTCTTGTTCACTACCTAAGTCGATGAGCATCTGATATTTGTCCATCCAATCATCGAAACCCTCAAACTCTTCGATGACCTCTTGCTGTATTTCTTCTATTGTCATTGTTCTGTCCATATCACTTCCAGCATTGTCTGTCCCACAGCCTTCAACGTCTCCTTGCTGATATGTTTGATATTATCGTCTAATGTATGCCAAGTGCGCGGAAATCCACCAGTTTCCGTATCAGAGCCTATCACATCAATGCAAGGGATACCGCCACGATTCACTTGCAAGTGGTCATCCGTGATGTGACCACCTTCGTTGTCATAACTGAAATACTTTCCATATCCAATGCGCTGTGCCGCTCCCCACACCTTATCCACTACCGTTGGGGCATAACTCATGGAATACTGTTCACGATAGAAGACGGTATTGCCTCCTCCCACCATATCGAGGTTAATGCCGTAACGTGCTGTATAACCCTCAATGTGGCGAATGCCTGACCAGTACTGACTACCCAAGCACCAACTGCTTTCGCTACCACCATTACCGCTATCCTCAGCATCCCAACAAATCAAATCTACACCAATCTTCACTTGGTTGGAATCATTTGCTAATTGCAACTGACGAGCAATCTCCAGCATCACACCAATGCAACTGCCCCCATCGTTGGCACCATCAATCGGTGTGTTGTGATTTGCCTCATTAGGGTCACTATCAGCCCATTGGCGACTATCCCAATGTCCTGCAATCAAGATACGTACAGGTGCCTCAGGATTGTAAGAAGCGATGATATTGCGCATCTTGATGGGTGTGCCATCATAAAGTTTCGAATCAGCATACTGGTCATACACCACAGCCCCGAAACTCTTGAACTTCTGGGCAATATACTCTCCACACGAATCATGTGCTGCAGAGTTCATCACACGGGGACCAAATGCACATTGTTCTGCCACATACGTGTAGGCAGAATCCTCGCAAAACGCAGGTGCTGGCGACACATAATCTGCCCCCTCCACCTTCTTCTCCTTACAGCCAGCCAACATCAGAGCCAATGCCACAAAATATAGTATTCTCTTCATTTTATATCATTTAGCGAGTGCAAAGGTACGAAGAAAAAGTGAAAAGTGAAAAGTGAAAAGTGAAAAAACTAAGTTACCTGAGGAATTCTGCCAATTGTGCCACCGCCCGTGCACGATGACTGATGCCATTTTTCACTTCGTTGCCCAATTCTGCAAAGGTCTTGTCATAACCATCAGGGATGAAGAGAGGGTCATAGCCAAAGCCACCATTGCCCCGTTTCTCTGTAATGATGTGCCCCTCTACTGTGCCATCGAAAAAGTGTGTTTCACCCTCATAAATCAAGGCAACACAGGTGCGAAAACAAGCCTTTCTGTTCTCCTCATTTGCCAACTTGCTGAGCAGCACATTCATGTTGGCATCATCTTTATTGCCATCCACTTTCACCCCATTCTTCACAGCATAACGGGCAGAATACACCCCAGGCTCACCACCCAGCGCTTCCACTTGAAGACCAGAATCGTCAGCGAAACAGTCGAAACCAAAATGCTCTTTCACGTAGGTTGCCTTCTGCAAGGCATTCTCCCGAAAAGTGGAGCCCGTTTCTGGGATGTCCACCTCACACCCGATGTCCTTCAGACTCTTCACCTCATACTTGTCGCCCAAAATGGCACGTATCTCTTCCAATTTGTGTGCGTTGTTACTCGCAAATACCAATGTTTTCATATTTCTTCCTAATTCTTAATTTATCAACAAATTTAGCACTTTTATCTCATCTTTGATAGCACTTTTCTACTTTTTTAGCAAAAAAAGCGATTTTTTTCGAAAAAAGTTTGACAAATAGAAAAAAATGACCTACTTTTGTTTACAATTTGTATTTCTCTTATGGAAAAGATAGATAAACTTGACAAGCAAATTATGGAGATTATCTCCGCTAATGCACGCATACCCTTCAAGGATGTCGCTGCTGTATGTGGCGTGTCGCGTGCAGCCATTCATCAGCGTGTTCAGCGACTGATTGACACCAATGTCATTGTGGGTTCTGGCTATGTCATCAACCCTAAGAGCCTTGGCTACAAAACCTGCACCTACGTGGGCATCCGTTTGGAAAAAGGCTCTATGTATGAACGTGTTGTGAGTGAACTCAACAAAATCCCTGAGATTGTAGAGTGCCACTACACCACAGGTCCTTACACCATGCTCGTGAAACTCTATGCCCGTGACAATGAGCAACTCATGGATCTTCTCAATCGCAAGATTCAGGGCATCACAGGTGTGGATTCCACAGAAACCCTCATCTCCCTTGACCAGAGCATCAAGAAGGAAGTTCCTATCTGTGTGACGGACAAACCTGAGGAGAAAGTGCAGAAAGGTGGCAAGGCGAAGATTATCCTTGACGACGACGAATAAAAAAGCGTTACACAAACAAAGAAAGGCTAAGGAGTATGCTCTCTTTAGCCTTTCTTTATTTTTCTATTTCATATGACGGGAATGGTGCAGATTTTCGTCAAACACCTTGAACTCATAACCTTCATCACGTAGCCATTCGATACATTTGGGCAGTATCTTCTTGAGTTTATCTATGCTTCGAAGAGAATCGTGGAAGGTGATGATGGAACCATTACGTGTATAGTTTTTCACATTCTCGAACACCTCTTCAGCAGTGAGTCGTTTGGAGTAGTCACGTGTAACCAAATCCCACATCACAATGGTGTAGTGACGACGAAGCCTGATGTATTGGGCATTACGCATCCATCCTCTTGGGGGACGGAACAGATTGGAACCAATCAGTTTGTCTGCTTCGTTGGCATTGCGCAGATAGCGTTTACTTGACACCAAGAGACCACCAATGTGGTTATAGGTGTGATTGCCCAAACGATGCCCATGCGAACGGATAAGTTCCAGCAGTTCAGGATATTTCCTTACATTATCACCCACCATGAAGAAAGTCGCCTTCACGTTGTAACGGTCAAGCGTCTCAATCAGCCAAGGGGTTGATTCGGGGATGGGCCCGTCGTCGAAGGTCAGATAGACTGCCTTCTCCGTCGGGTCCATTCTCCAGATGGCACTGGGATAGAGCCATCTCAACCATTTGGTGGGTTGTTCAATAATCATTGCAATTGAATGCCTGCGCCATCACATTTGGCAAGGAAGGCACTGTAAAGTCTCTGTAAGTTGTCGTCAATCTGTTTTGCCTTCTTCTCATACTCAGCCTTCTTGGCTGCATTGGAATCGGCAAGGTTGTTGTACGCATCCTGAATTGATGCCAAAGCAAAGATTTCCTGATGGCAATCACGTGCACTGCCAGCGAAATAGACGTTGCTCAACGACAGGTACCACTTGATGTACTCTGTGGAGTGCTTCTCTATCGCATCGAGGATAGGTTGCGCCTTCTCGGGCTTACCACAAGCGATATATGCCTCAGCAATGTCGAGAGAAGAACTCATGAAGGCATCATGCGGTACATTGTACGCAGGAATCTCCGTTTCACACTTCTCGAGAGCCTTGAGTGCCTTGTCCTTCTTGCCCTCCTGCACTAGATTGGTGATGAGGGTGGCGAACCAACGGCGATGGGTGTAGCACATACGCATCGTCGTTTCGTCGATGTAAAGACCTGGCTGTTTCAAGTTGCCATAGCGGTACTTATTCATAATGTTGTCGTACATCTTCTCCGTGTCTGCCACAGAATGCACCACTCCCCTACTGATTGCATTTTCAGGATAGATGAATGGAGTGATGCGCCAAGCCATACCTTCGAGGATGAAGTGACGCCAGAGGTTACCATAGTTGCTGGAACCTACTGTTGTGGACATATAGAGTGGACGTGAGAAGTTGCTCTGTGCAATCATCTCCAGCATCATGATGAAACTCTTCGATACGCGTCCCTGTCCTGCCAAACTAATGACCATCTGGTCAGGGATGGCTTCATTGCCTAACGTGTCGGTAGGTAACTTCATGCCTGAACGACGAACAGCATCCTTATCCACATTAATATAAAGTGTGTCACTTGGCAAGCAAGCAGGGAGTGCTTCCACCAGTTCCTTGTCACCTTCTGAGAGTCCTTCGTAGTCCTTCAGGAGGAACTTGCGGATGGCGTTCTTCAGTTCGAATGGATCATCACCCCACAGACGACGAGCGAGTTCAGGGTCTTGTCCCTGCACCTCCTTGATGAGGTCTTTCATCGTCAAGTTGCCACCACCAATCGTCACCTCCGGATTGATGTCCGTCATCTCATGCTTACCACTAGTGTATTGGTAACGCTTCCACGAGATGGGGAGCGGGCTCGACTGACCTTCACCTGAGAAAGCAGGACGCTTCATCTGGTCAATGTACCAGTCAGTTTGCAGATACGACAGGTTGCACACACGCACATCCGTACGCTTACCCTCCGTGTCCTCATTATACCAAAGTGGGAAGGTGTCGTTGTCACCATTCGTATAGATGACACCATCATGAGGGATGGTTTCGAGATAGTTCAATCCGAAGTCACGGCACACATAGCGGTCACTGCGGTCATGGTCATCCCATGTCTGGCTCACCATCTGTGCAGGAACAGCGATAGCGGGTACAAGTCCCACAGCACCTGCGATGATGCCTGCCATACGCTTCTCCAACTTCTTGCCGAGCCACTTGCCCAACAATTCGTAGATGGCAGCAATACCCAAACCACACCACATCGAGAACGCATAGAACGAACCTGCATAGGCATAATCACGTTCACGTGGCTGGAGCGGTGTCTGATTCAGATAGATGACGATAGCGATACCGGTCATGAAGAAGAGGAAGAACACCACCCAGAACTGCTGAATGCCCTTCTTATCGCGGAATGCCTGCCAGAAGAAGCCCAACAGACCCAAGATGAGCGGGAGGCAGAAGAAGACGTTGCGTCCTTTGTTGTTCTTCAGGTCAGAAGGCAGCAGGTCTTGGTTGCCCAGACGCAGATTGTCGAGCCAATCGAAACCTGAGAGCCAGTTACCGTGCTCCAGTTCGCCATTACCCTGAATATCATTCTGACGACCAGCGAAGTTCCACATGAAGTAGCGCCAGTACATCCAGTTCATCTGATAAGAGAGGAAGAAGCGGATATTCTCTATCTGACCTGGAATCTCCAATGTCTGAGGTTCACGTCCAGGTATCTTGTATTCTACAGAGTGGTAGTTCACCTCACCCAACCACGACTCGTAAGCCTGTACATGCAAAGGCTCATCGCTGTAGATGCGAGGGAACAACATGCATTGGTTCGTTGGGTATTTCAACGAGAACTTATCACGAATCTTCACGTACTCATCCTTCTCGTTCTCATTCTCCTTATCCTTACGCTGATAGACAGGGGCACCCTGCACAGTAGCATAAGCAAGATAGCCATCCCCATTGTCCTTGATCTCTGGTTGTGACTTGTATGTCTGACCAAAGAAGAGAGGGCGCTCACCATATTGCTCACGACCCAAGTATTCACCCA
>JBGUGM010000233.1:0-1756 GCA_045111535.1 Bacteroidaceae bacterium | reverse complement strand
TCCTGCCCCTGTTCCGTCACCATGTCATCCTCCACGATGGTCATGCGGATGTCATTGGCAACCTTTCGGGGATTGATGTCGCCTGTCGAGATGAGGTGATCTATCAGATGAGAGAGTACATTCAGCACCTCTTCCCCACCTTCTAAACCCTTCCTCTCCACAAATTTCTTGCCTACACAGATAGAGCCAGGGAAGATGTCTGTCTGCTTGGGCTTGCCCTCCAGCCTTGCGTTTCGGTAGGTGCCGCCCAAACGGAAACCGAAGGTGAAGCGGCTGCCATAGTCAACTATCTTCATTTCATGCTCTCCTTTGGGAATTGCGTAGAACACGGGGTTCATTGCCCCCTCTCCCTTGAACACTGTCTTCTCAAGCGTCTTGCACTTGAAGCCTGTGCTTTGCTCGGTAAGCACACCCAGCGTATAATCTGGGGTGCTCACCTGCCGTTCCAATCTAAACCGTACCATGCTTGCCTCCTTTCTTGATTTTGGTGTAGACATCTCCGCACTTTTCAATCATCTTGTTGCGATACCAGAGTGAAACAACGTGTTTAACAGGCGTCTTCATGTAAGCCCTTTGCAGCGCCACACGAAGGTCATTCTTGGTGAACTCATCAGGCATTCTATTGTAGATTTCAGCCTGTGGCATCACGTTCTTCTTGGTGTTCTGCTGCAGTTCGTTGTATCTCTCTCCGAACTGATAGAGGCTGTTACGAAGGTCAACCGTGCAGAACCACTTCACAAACTCAGTGATGATTTTCTTCTCTCTTGTGCCCACGTTGGCATACAAGCCATGACACAACAGCGCCAAACGGAATCCCTTCACAGCAGCACGTCTTCTGAATACATCCCTTGCCTCATTCAAGGTCTCTGCCGCCTTGATTCTTTCCTCTTCCAGCCAATCCAAAAGTGGCTTGTGGATATATTGCAAATCCACGTGCTCGAAAGACTGGAACTCATACTGCTCAGCGATGACCTTGTCCAGATCTGCTGCCTCCGCATCCTGCAAGTCCTCCTTATCAAAGGTCAAAGGCAACTTGTAGTTTTTCATCTCCAGGCGAGAGAGGATTGTCTTGATTTGCAACTTGTCCTTCTTCGGTATGGGCTTCCAAGGCACAAACTTCGCAAAAGTCTGGTTCTCAATCGGGCAGACAGAGAAGCGAGTCACCAATCCATCTTCCACGTTTCGGAAGAACCTGTCAATCTGGTCTTGGGTGCTCGTAAAGAGCAGATTCATGAACATCTGCACTTCTCCCTTGAAGGTGTTCACAGACTTATAATATTGTCCATAGAAACCGTTATCCCACGTCACACGCCACAAGTCACTTTTGTCCCCTCCTGCGCTCTTCGTTCCCTTCGTGAACGTGTCCAGTTCCTCAGCCTCGATATACATGTGGTGCCCCTTATTGTCACGCATCTTTGTGAGCAGTTCTGGGATAGAGATAAGCGGTTTCACGATTCTTACCGACACATGGGGCTGTTCCTCACCCTTGTCATTCGCACCTTTCGTTTTCTGTGTTTCTGCCCATATCGCCTCACGTGCATTGCTGATTTCATCCCTGTCACGGAGATTTTGCAACAGCCCTGAAAGCCTTTTAATAAAGGACTTACCACTTGAAGGTGGCGCAAACAGCAGGCTTATGAACTCTGTGCTCTGCTCGCTGTCGTCAAAATATGTGGCTCGCAGATGGGAGGTGAGAGTGCCCAGAATTGGAAGAAGGGCAACAACAGTGGGGACTTTGAAATCCTCGGGTGCGCTA
>JBGUGM010000232.1:0-4206 GCA_045111535.1 Bacteroidaceae bacterium | reverse complement strand
GGCTCCTGTGACAGTTGCCAAAGTGCGGCAGAAGAGTGGATTGAGGAACATATTGGCATGACCAGCCTTGATGGTGCTGATTTCCATGCCCATGCCCTTCATGATTTCCATACCATAAGCGAATGAGAAGGCAATACCTTCGTGAGCAGCACGGATGAGGTGCGCTTTCTTGTGGATGTTGAAGTTGATGCCCAATACAGATGCACCCACGTTCTCATTCTGAAGCACACGCTCAGCACCATTACCGAATGGGATGACAGACAAGCCTTCTGCACCTACAGGTACAGACTCAGCCAAGTCATTCATTTCAGGATAACTCATACCCTCTGGTGCTACAGTACGACGCATCCAAGCATTGCAGATACCCGTACCGTTAATGCAAAGGAGGACACCCAGACGAGTTGCCCCACCCTCACCATGATTGACGTGAGCGAAGGTGTTCACACGTGAAAGTTTGTCGTAGTTGACTTCACCCAGCACACCATACACCACACCAGATGTACCACCTGTGGCAGCAATCTCGCCTGGCTTCATCACGTTGAGTGAAAGGGCATTGTTAGGCTGGTCACCACCACGATAAGAGATAGGAGTGCCAGCAGGAATGCCGAGTTCATCAGCGATAGCCTGACAAACGGTGCTCTGTACGGAGAAAGTAGGAACAATCTCAGCGATGAGGTCATTGGAGAAACCGTAGTAGTTCATCACATCCTTGCTCACCTCGTTGTTCTTGAAGTCCCAGAACATACCCTCAGAAAGACCTGACACGGTAGTCTTCTTGTCACCACCAGAGAGTTTCATGGCGATGTAGTCACCTGGAAGCATGATCTTGTCAATCTTTGCAAAGAGTTCTGGCTCGTTCTCCTTCACCCATGCCAACTTGGCTGCGGTAAAGTTACCTGGAGAGTTGAGCAGATGCTGGAGGCACTTCTCGCCACCAATGGCTTCAAATGCCTTGTTGCCATAAGGAACGGCACGACCATCACACCAGATGATGGAAGGACGGAGAGGTTTTCCGTCTTTACCTACACACACGAGTCCGTGCATCTGGTAAGAGATACCGATAGCCTTCACATCAGCCAACGAGCCACCAGCCTTAGCGGCTGCACGTGCTGTTGCCTGCTTCAGTTCTTCCCACCACATCTCAGGGTCTTGCTCTGCCCATCCTGGCTGTTTAGCCATAATGGGAGCCTCAGCATCAGGATACTGCGCACTTGCCACTGTCTGACCTGTCTGCGCATCAACCAGCGCAGCCTTGACAGATGAAGTGCCTATGTCATAACCTAAAAGTAACATAATATATTGAAAGTTAAAAGTTTATTTGTCCAGTCCTTCAATCTGCTGGATAGTGCCATCTGCATTGTAGTGCAGTTCGCACACCTTCAGAGAGCGGAGCCATGTCTTGTCGTTTGATGGCACACAGTCATGGTGGAAGAGATACCACTTGCCCTTGTACTCAGCAATGGCATGGTGAGTAGTCCAACCCACCACAGGAGTCATGAGGACACCCTGATAAGTGAAAGGACCATAAGGATTGTCACCAATGGCATAGCAAAGGTAGTGGCTGTCACCGGTAGAGTAAGAGAAGTAGTACTTACCATTGTACTTGTGCATCCATGATGCCTCGAAGAAACGGTGTGGGTCACCAGCCTTCAGAGGCTTGCCATCCTTATCGAGAATGAGCACGCAACGAGGAGCTTCAGCAAACTCCATGTCGTCGTTCATCTTCACCACCCAACTTGGGAGCGCAGGAGCATCTGGCTTAGCGAAGAGCTGAGTCTTGCGGTCAGGAGCAGGACCTAAGTCAACAAGTCCGTTCTGGTCGCCATACTTGCCAGGGATGGTCTCGAAACCATGATAGAGTGGCTGCCACCACTGGAGCTGACCACCCCACAGGCCACCAAAGTAGGTGTAGATGGTGCCGTCATCATCCTTGAACACACAGGGGTCGATGGAGAATGAGCCACGAATGGCGAATGGGCGTGGCGTGAATGGGCCTTCAGGCTTGTCTGCCACAGCCACACCAAGACGGAACACACCGTCATATCCCTTAGCAGAGAACACATAGTAGTACTTGCCATCCTTCTCCACCACGTCGCTGTCCCACAACTGCTTCTCGCACCATGGCACATCCTCCACAGCGAAGATCACACCGTGGTCAGTAGCCTGTCCGTTCTCCAGATCATCAAACGAAAGTGCGTGGTAGTCCTTCATCTGGAAATGACCACCATCATCGTCTTCACACTCACCTGCATCCCAGTCATGAGAGGGATAGATGAAAAGTTTGCCGTTAAACACATGAGCAGCAGGGTCTGCCATGTAGTCGGCCGGGAAAAGATATTTCTTTCCTTCCATAGTTTTTAGGTTTTATAGGGTTATAAAATAGATTAGTTATTTCTTCACACGAGCCTCAATCTCCCTGTTCATCTCGTCAAGTCTCTCGTCTGTGAGAGGATATCTGTAAACCAGGAATCCTACGAGAACCAGAAGAATGGCAGGAATGATGCAAGTGAACACCAGAATAGCGTTCTGAGCAATCTCAGAGTAATTTGCCAGCTTCACATAATAAGCATTTACAGGAGCGCTGATGAATGATGCCAGGAACACCACCACAAAGATGCTGAGCACCAATTGCAGGCTCTTGTTTGCCTTGAACTCCTGCCACATCTCACCGAATGAAACAGGCTTTTCAGGTGTCGTGGTGATATTCTCTTTACAGCCAGCGAAGCAAAGCAGCAAGAGAACAAATCCGACAAGTGCAAACACACTGGTAACGGTGAACCAAGCATTAGGATCGGTAGCCAAAGCTGACTCTTCACTGGCGAAGTTAAAGCCAATCCATCCCATCACCAGAGGTGTAATCCAACCCGCGATGGAGAAACCAGCCTTGAATGCAACACCTGCAAGTGCATTTACTGTGGCTGCAGGTCTGTTTCCTGTACGATATTCAGCCTCTGTAATCACTTCAGGAACCAGTGCCCACATCAAAGAACCGACAAGAAGTCCAACACCCGTCATAATCTTTGCAATCTGAACGACTGTATTGTAACTTGCCACATCAAAGAATTTACCAATCGTGAACAAGATGGCAAATCCGACAAGACCTACAGCGAGGAGCGTGTAATAAAGTCCCTTCTTACCCAGCCATTTCTTCAATGCAGGCAGGGATGGCAGGATGACGAAAGCCGGAATGGTGCCAATAGCCATGAAGGTAGCCTGATTCCAGTCAATGGCAGCATGAATGCACATAGCAAGTCCGATAGGGAAACCAGCCTGAACGACAATCTGACCGATATTGGCACATACCATTCGTGTAGAGGTAAGAATAAGCACCTCATCATTGTCACGGGTCATACTTGCCATAATCGAGCCGTAAGGGATGTTCACGACTGAATAGATCATGCTCAGCACAGTATAACTGAGGGCTGCATAGACCATCTTCATAGGCATTGACCATTCGGCAGCCTGAGGAAGCATCAGCAGGCAGGCAGCAACGGTGAGAGGAATACCACCGTAAAGAAGATAAGCACGATACTTGCCTAACTTGGGATTGCGGTTATCAATATAACGTCCCACCACTGGACTCCAGAAACAGTCGACGAGACGAACCGTGAGAATCAGTCCACTGACGAATCCTGCATTGATTTTCAACACCGTAGTAAGGTAAATCATCAAGTAAGTTGCCACTGTCTGGAAAATAAGGTTCTGAGCCAAGTCGCCTGAACCGAATCCGATGCGCTGAAGCCAGCTGAGTTTGTAGAAGCCTGTTGCTTCCTGAGTTGAATTTTCTGTTGCCATTTTAATGTTTTGGTTTTATTTATGATTTAGTTATTGTTTGCTCATCAAAACAGGTTGCCCCATTCAAGTTGCAAAGGTAACGCTTTTCTTTCATTTTTCATTGCATTTTTGCAACAAACCCTTCCACTCATGTAACATTTTCTTTCGTTTTTGTTAAAAAGCAACCTCGATTGTACAAAAAGCACCTTCAGCAATGCATCGGCTTCTTTGTTTTTTTGGAAACCCTTGAGAAAAAATTGAGGGGTTAAAAAGTCATTTTGTCATTTCGTCATTTTCATCTTGGTTTGGGGGATTATTAATAGGGGGAGTACTGTAAATAAATATTATTTAACGTGAGTTCGATGAAAATTTCTTATAAAATAATTGTTTAATTATTAGCACATTAGCGATATTTTTAGTAACTTTGTAGTG
>JBGUGM010000231.1:0-3918 GCA_045111535.1 Bacteroidaceae bacterium | reverse complement strand
ATCTGCAAGGCACAGATCAAGTTCAAGTTGGAGATTGAGAACCAGAAGAAGCAGGCACTCGAAGGTTTGGCTACCTTCTTGTACTATTTCGAATAGGATTTACACATTATTATATATAAGAGCGGAACTTCATGATGAGGTTCCGCTCTTGCTTATTTACCATATTAACTCTTGCGTTCTTATGGTATTAACTCTTGCTTTTCTTTACCACATCAAGATGTAGAAGAGTAGGGTGATGATGCACACAGTGAGGGTGCCCCAAGTGTATCCTCGTGTGGTGGAGAAGAGGGCAAGGTTGATAGGCAATGCCTTGGGATCTTGTTTCGGGCTGTTCGCGTTGGAGAACAAGAACACGGCACAGGTTCCTGTCAAGACACCGAAGAAGTAGAAGGCTTCGAAACCAATGTCGTTGAGGTAGGCGAATACATTATTGTCAGGTGTGGCACCTGCTGGCAGGAATATGCCACTAATGGTGACAACGAGTGCTGAGAAGATGGACAGGGCTGCCACAATGCCCAGTATTTTTGCCCATCTGACCATCAATTGGCGTCCCAGTTTAGGGATGGTTTGGCTTGGCATCACATAAGCTTTCTTGCTGCTCAGCGAGATGGTGACGAAGAGCACCATGAGGATGATGCTGACGTAACCTTGACGAAGGAGGAAAGGAATTTGTGGCAGGAGCATCTTGAGCACCACGCCCAGAGGGATGGTTAGGATGGTAATCCAGATGGCAGCGGTGCTCGAGGCACGTTTCCAGAGGAGTCCGAGTCCAAACACAATCACGATACCTGGATAGATGAGGCCTGAATACTCCTGAATGTATTGGAATGCCTGGTCAAGTTCGCCAAGCAATGGGGTGGCAGAAACGACAGCGATGATGAGCGCGAGGAGGGCAGAGGTACGTCCCACACCCACCAGTCTCTTGTCAGAAGCGTCTTTGTCGATGTACTTCCTGTAGATATCAATGGTGAAGATGGTGGAAGTACTGTTCAGCATGGATGCCAACGACGACACCACAGCTGCAGTCAGTGACACGAATGCCAGTCCCTTGATACCCGTCGGGATGAAGTTCTTGATGAACCAAGGGTAGGATTCATCCGACACCTGGATGGCATCGTACAGGTTGAGGTCACCATATTGAGTGATGTAGAAAGCGCAAAGACCAGGAATCAAGACAATGAAAGGAATGAGGAGCTTCAGGAAGCCAGCAAACAGGAAGCCCTTCTGTGCCTCATGGATGCTGTATGCAGCCAAGCCCTTCTGCGTGATGTACTGGTTGAAGCCCCAGTAGGAGAGGTTCGTTAACCACAGACCACCCACCACTGCCGCGATACCGGGCACGTTGTCGAATGCCGAAGCGTTGCGGCTCTCCTGAATGATGAGGTGGAAGTGCGTGTCTTTGGCATATTCTCTGTCTATGGTGAAATAATAGAGTCGTTCCAAACCGTCAGAGATGGTTCCTCCTTCTCCAGCCACCGCATTCAGCGCAAAGTATGTGGTGGCAAGTCCACCGCCCAGGATGAACACCACTTGGAATACGTCTGTCCATGCCACAGAAGTCATACCTCCGTGAATGGAGTAGAGACCTGCAATGACGAAGAGGGCGATGATGATGACCATGCGTATAGAGAGGGTGAACCATCCAAAGTCAATCGCCAAGCCTTGGAAACCCATGATTTGCTCAATGGCAAGGGCACCCAGCCATCCCACTGTGGTCAGGTTGACGAAGATATAGAGGAAGAGCCACAGGATGGAGAAGGCGAGTCCTACTCCATCATTGTAGCGGTTTCGCAAGAACTGAGGCATGGTGAAGTACCGCAAGTCCATCATGAGAGGCAGCAGGAACTTACCGACAATCAGGAGCGCGATGGCAGCCATGATTTCGTAAGCAGCAATGGCGATACCATCAGCATAGGCAGAACCACACATACCGATAATCTGCTCAGCAGAAATGTTGGCAGCGAGGATAGACATACCCACAGCCCACCACGTCAACGTGTTACCTGCCAGGAAGTAGTCGTTGGTGTTTTTGGTTTCGCGGTTATAGCTGAGGAATACACCCAGACTCACCAGCATGATGACATAGGTGAATATGATGACGAAGTCGATGGATTCCAATCCGCTCTGACCCAACGCCTCTGTGAGACTCATTTGTGTGTTCATAATGATAGATGTATGAGTTTTAATAAAGATATATTGTGTTGTCGATTTGCAAAAGTAGTAATAATAGTTTGAAACGAAAAGCATTTTCACGCTTTTTTTTGCAAACAGCATAAAAAAAGGACTTCTGACGAAACTTTTTGTTTGTCAGAAGTCCTTTATAGTGGTACCACCAGGATTCGAACCGGGGACACACGGATTTTCAGTCCGATGCTCTACCAACTGAGCTATGGCACCATCTGCTTTTGTTTAGCGAGTGCAAAGGTACGCCTTTTTTTTGGACTGGCAAAACTTTTCGGCACTTTTTTCGCACAAAGGGCGAAAAAAGTGTCTTTACATGAGTCGTTCAAAGGGAAACTCCTTCTTCAAACGGTACGCAAGACCGGTCATCACGGCAATGAGTTCTCCCTGTTCGTTGGTCACTTTGATGTCGCAGTAGGGCAGTTTGTGGTGATTGAGCAGCTCGTTGCATTCGGCAATGAGGTGGTCACCCAGTTGTGCTGACTTGAGAAAGGTGATGCTGTTATTGACGCCAAGGGTGAGGATGCCCCTACTGTTGCCTACTCCTGCAAAGGCAAGGTCGGCAAGGGTGTAGATGACACCTCCCTGACACACACCCGCACCATTCAGGTGCTCTTCCACCACAGTCAGTTCCGCTTTCGCGTACCCCTCCCGCAGTTCCGTCAGTTGTGCACCGATGCTTTTGGCAAAGCGGTCACCCTGGTTGAGAGTCTCTTGCAGCGTCATGCGTTGAAGTCGGCTTCGGTGAGGAATGTCAACTTATTCAGCATGATGGTCTCCTTCGCCTTCTCGCTCTGGTCGGCACGGAACACGAGCACGCCCTTGCCCTTCCAGAGGAACGAGTAGAGGTAGAGGATGCTGACACCTGCAGCAGAAATCTCCTTGATGGCTTCAGCAGCACGACCAGGCTGGTCATCAATGCTGAGGGCGAACACGTCAGAGAGTTGCACGTTGATGCCCGCATCTTTCAGGATGAGATATGCCTGTGCAGGGTTGTTGGTCAGCACACGGTAGATGCCGTAATCCTTCGTGTCGGCAATCGTGGAGGCGATAATCTGTATCCCTGCCTTGCTCAGCAGGTCGAGAACATTGATTAAGGTGCCTCCCTTGTTCTCGATAAAGATGGAAAGTTGTTTGATGGTCATCGTTTCATTTACAATTTACCATGTACAATGTACCATTATCATAGGGTCATTTAGTCATAGACCTAACGGCGTGTGTTCCAATGTCTCAATGAAAATAGTACATTGTACATGGTATATGGTACATTACTGGTATACTTTTCTCTTATCTACCACTCTCACTGCTTTTCCTTCGCTCACAGGCAGGCTGCCCTTAGGCACGAGTTTCACGTGTGGCGTGAGGAGGATTTCGTCTTTGAGGCGACGCTTGATTTCCTTCTGCAAGGCAATGAGGCGCTGGTAGTCATCGGTGAAGAGTTCTTCAAGTTCCACTTCTACCGTCATGTTGTCGTTGTCCTCGTCTGTAGTGAGGGTGATGAGGTAGTTGCTGGCGAGTTCCTTGAACTGCATGAGGATCTTCTCAATCTGAATCGGGAAGATGTTCACGCCACGCAGCACCATCATGTCGTCGCTACGTCCACGCATACGGTCAAGACGCACGTGGTTACGTCCGCAAGGACAGGTGTGACCCAGCACACGTGTCAAGTCACGGGTGCGGTAGCGGAGCAATGGCATCGCCTCACGGCAAAGGGTGGTGAGCACCAGTTCACCAATC
>JBGUGM010000230.1:0-9719 GCA_045111535.1 Bacteroidaceae bacterium | reverse complement strand
CAGGACGAGGCCATCCGTGCCGTCAGCGATGCCGTGCGCCGCAGTCGTGCAGGTCTCCAAGACCCGAAGCGACCTATCGGTTCCTTCATCTTCCTCGGCACCACAGGTGTGGGTAAGACGGAACTGGCGAAGGCGCTTGCCGACTACCTCTTCGACGACGAGACCATGATGACCCGTATCGACATGAGCGAGTATCAGGAGAAGTTCAGCGTCACCCGACTCATCGGTGCGCCTCCGGGCTACATCGGTTACGAAGAGGGTGGTCAGCTGACAGAGGCTGTGCGACGCAAACCTTATTCCGTTGTCCTTTTCGACGAAATAGAGAAAGCACATCCGGACGTGTTCAACACCCTTTTGCAGGTGCTTGACGATGGCCGTCTGACCGACAACAAAGGACGTGTGGTGAACTTCAAGAACACCATCATCATCATGACCAGCAATGCCCAGCGCGACCAGCTCCGCAGCATCTTCCGTCCGGAGTTCCTTAACCGAATCGACGACATCATCACCTTCTCGCCCCTCAACGAGGCAGAAATCCAGCAGATTGTCCGTCTGCAAGTCGATAAGGTGGTCAAGATGGTGGCACAGAACGGCATCACGCTCAACGTCACCGACGCTGCCATCAGTGTCATCGCCAAGGCTGGTTTCGACCCACAGTTTGGTGCGCGTCCGGTCAAGCGAGCTATTCAGGACAAGCTCCTCAACGAACTCAGTAAGCGCATCATCAGCGGCGAGATTGACCATGAGAAGCCCGTCACAGTCAAGGTGGAGGGAGACGAACTTACGTTTGAACAATAAGTCTTCAAATACAGCAAGAAGGGAAGCGGTTCATCAGCATCGCTTCCCTTCTTTTGTTCCGTTGTTTCTTTTATTCCTTTTCCTCTCCCTCAGTTTCTTCTTCATCGTCCTTCTTCTTGAAGTCGGTGTAGCCGTCGGCGGTGAGGATGTTGTACCACGAGAGGACTTTGCGCATGTCGCTGACGCGCACGCGGTCGGGGTCGTAGTTGGGGAGCACTTTGGCGAAGAAGGCGATGATGTCGTCCTGTGAGGCTTTCTTGGGAGAGAGGTCGAGAGGCTTCTCGCCATAGTTGGCTTTGATGGACTCGAAGACGTCGCCGAGAGGCACTTCGCTGTCGTCGTTGGTGTAGATAGAGATGTCGCCGAGGGACACGACACGGTCGGCTCCGAAGGCAGGCACGCGCTTCTTCTGTTCATCGACGGTTTCTACAATGAGGCTCTTGTTGCCTCGGGAGATGAGCTTGTAAAGCCCTGGTTTGCCTGAAATGGCAAGAATCTTTCTAATCATATCTTTATTATTTTGATTTTATCGCTTCTAATAATTTCTCTATCTGCTCCTTGAGGTCGGCGGTGCCGTCGTTGAGGAGGGTGTAGTCAGCGCGTTGGCGTTTCTCTTCCTCAGGCATCTGCTGTGCCATGCGGGCTTGGATTTGCTCGGCAGTGGCGTTGTCGCGCTGGATGGCGCGTTGGAGGCGCAGGGGTTGAGGTGCATAGACCTCGACGGTGACATCAACAGTGTCGTGGAAGCCTGACTCGAAGAGGAGGGCGCATTCCTGTGCGACGATGGGTGAGGTCTGTTGCTGGGTCCACTGGAGGAAGTCCTGACGGACGACAGGGTGGACGATGGCGTTGATGCGCTGGGCATGGCTCGGGTCAGCGAAGAGGTAGCGGGCGATGAGGGGTTTGTTGAGTCCGCTGGGTGTGTAGGCTTCGGGTCCGAGGAGCCGTGTGATGCGTCGGCGTATGAGAGGGCTTTCGGTCATGAGGCGCTTGGCTTCGTCGTCGCAGTGATAGACGGGAATGCCGCGCTGCTGGAGCAGTTGGCAGACGTAGGTCTTGCCGCTGCCGATACCTCCTGTGATGCCGATGCGTGTCATTAGTTGGATTGCTCTATGATGTACTCGATGGTCTCGGGGCTGATGCGCAGGTTGCGGATGCCAGAAGGTTTCTGGCGCACGTGGATGCGGCATCGCTTGGAGTCGCTTTGGAGTTCTTTATAGTCGATGACGAGGAGGAAGTCGTTGGTGGTGATGTCGTTGTAGAGGGTGGCACTGACCAGGAAGGTGATGTCCACCTTCTGCGGGAAGGTGCGTATGAGTTTGTTGTGGGGCACGTTCTCGCTATAGACGGGCACCTGAAGGGTCTTGTCGGTGAAGATGTCGACGCAGATGTTGGCATCGACGGAGTCGGGGATGGCTTTGGCGCCACGTGGTACGAGGAGGGCAAGCCGCGTCTCGAGGGTGTCTTCCAATTCGGTGTAGGTGACGTTCTCGGTCTTGACGTAGTTGATGCTGCCGTAGATGTGTTTGGGGGCGTAGATGTCGACGGAGTCGGGCAGGAGGATGGTGCCGCACTGGTAGCGTCCTGCGGTGGTGGTGACTCGTCCGTTGAAGATGACGGGCACGCGCTTGTGCTGTCCGTTGGAGTAGTATGCCTCAATCTTGCCGGGGGAGGTGGCTTTGAAGGTCATGCCTTTGGGCTTTTTCCGCAGCACGGCACGACGGAGGGCGTTGCCATCGATGATGACTTTGCCTGACTTCTGATTGACTTCCTTGAAGGGGATGACGAGCTCGGGGTCGTCGTTGCGCATAAATTTGTAGTAGAAGGCGTTCCAGCCTTTACTGGAATAGACGACATGGACCTCGGAGGGCATGTCGCCCGTGAAGACCACGTCCTTGGGCAGGTCTTCGATAGTGAGCCGATAGGGGAGGATGACTTCGGTGCTTTCCTGTATGGTCTGCAGAAACCAGAAGGCGGTGGACAGACAGAGGAAGAGCAGGAACACAGGAAGATTGCGGTCGAACTTAATCAATCGCAATCTCCTGAATATCACTTTGACGAAGTCGGTCAGCATTTAACGAATTGACAATTGATAATTGACAATTAGGAAATTACTGCTGAGGTTGTTGGGTGCCGACGGCATAGACGTAGTTGCGGTCTATCTGAACGGTGACGCCCTTAGCAATCTCGATGGTGAGGTAGGACTCGCCTTCGTTGAGGGACTTGACTTCACCATGCACACCGCTGGCGGTGATGACCTTACTGCCGATGGTGAGTCCCTTGCGGAAGTTCTCGATTTCCTTCTGACGTTTACGCTGTGGCTTGATCATGAAGAAATAGACGATGGCGAACATGGCAACAATCATGATGATCATGCTCCAGTCGAAGCCACCTTTTGTAGCACCTTGTGCTGCTTGAATGAGTGTGAACATAGTTTTCTATTATTTAATAATGTATATTTACGCTTTGGAGAGTTTGTTTTCCTTCTTGAGTTTCTTCGCCACGGCGTCGATGATGCCGTTGACGTAGCCTCCGCTCTTGGGGGTGCTGTACCACTTGGCAATCTCGACGTACTCGTTGATGGTGACGGAGATAGGTATCTGTGGGAAACTGAGGAGTTCGGCTACGGCTATCTGCATGATGATGACATCCATGTAGGCAAGGCGGTTGAACTCCCAGTTCTTGACGCTCTGGCTGATGAGTTTGCGGTAGTATTCGTCGTTCATGATGGTGCGACGGAACAGGCGGATGGCAAACTCCTGGTCTTCGATGTCCTTGTATTCAGGCACGAGTTCCTGATTGGCGCCGTTGGCTGGGTCGAAGCGTTTGATGGTCTTGAGCACGAAGGTGTCCACCACCTCGCGGTCGTCGTTCCAGTAGAGGCTCTGCTCCTCGAGAATGTCGTCGATGCGCTCGTCCTTCATGATGATGTTCTTGTAGAGCTTGCGCCAGAGTTCACGATCGTCGGCATAGGTGACCTTCTCCAACGCCATGTACTCCTTGTAGTACTCGCTCTGGACGATGTCGGCGTAGAGCTTCTTGATGTAGTCGATGTCGTTGCTCCACGATTTCTTCTTGGTGTCGACGAACTCGAGCAACTGCTTGTTCTTCTCGAGCTGTGCGGCGAACTGGTTGTCAGCAAAGCGATGGCTGACCGCCTTGTCGATGTGTGCGACGCGATTCATTTGCTCCTGGTGCTCGATGTCCTCAAAGGCATAGCGCGATACGCTGACGATGAGCAGCAGCATGTAATTGTAAAGATCGTATGCTTTGGAGAGACTGAAAAGGAGTTCCTTCTCAGCCGTGTCTATGTTTTTGCCACCGTTCTGGTAGAAAGCATAAATGAGCTGTACAATTTTCAGACGAATAAGTGTTCGGTTGATCATAAGCCAAAAAACTCTTTTTTTGTGTGTTTCTTTTTGTATAGGTGAATAACTTTTGTGTTTCTTACTTGTTTTTGATTTGTATTCAATTTGAGTGCAAATTTAGGGAAAATCTTTGAAAAAACGGGCTTTTTTGTGAGAATGATTGTGTAAAAATGAAAAAAACAGCCCAAAATCTTGTGTAAAAGAAAAAAAAGTAACAATTTTGTAGCAAATTTAAGAATTTACATACATAAAATAAAAGATATTATGGGTGATACAGAGAAAGACTTGATTTACTCAGAGAGTATCAAGGCGGGCAAGCGCATCTATTATTTTGATGTGAAGCAGAGCAGAAATGGCGACCGCTACATTGCCATTACGGAGAGTAAGAAAATCAATGAGGGTACATTGGACAACCCTCGTTTCGTGTTCGAGAAGCACAAATTGTTCCTGTATAAGGAGGACTACGAGAAGTTCGTTGACGCACTGACAAGAACATTGGACGTGGCTAAGGGTAATGCCCCTGCCGTGCCTCCTGTGGTTGAAGAAGCTCCAGCATACGCTGCCGCTCCTGCTGCTGAAGAAGTTGCCGCTCCAGCCGCTCCTGCTGAAGCCGAAGAAACTGCTGATGAATCTGCTGAGAAGAAGAGTTTCCTTGATAAGGTAAAGGACATTTTCTAAGAGAGAATTCAAAAAAATAAAGAGTTGAAAAATTGAAGTTTTGACTCTTGCGTAGTATGCAAATGTAGGTCAACTTCAATTTTTCAATCCTTCAATTCTTCAATTTTTATAAAAAAAGAGGAAAAACTTTTGCCACGTTCGGCAAAAGTCGTACCTTTGTGCCGCTTTTTTGGGCAACACATTAAGCCCCACTATGGTGGAGGGCATCGTGTGATGGCGAATTAAGCGCAAATAAGGAGGGGTTTTCCTCTCCGAAAAGACTTAATTTATAGTAACACAAAATTAAAAATGAAAGAAATTACTATCAACGCTCAGACTCGTACTGAGTATGGCAAGAAGGCAAGTCGTGACCTTCGTCGTGCTGGTCAGATTCCAGCAGTGTTCTATGGAGTAGAGAAAGGCGAGAACGGCCTTCCTGTGGCAAAGTCAATCCAGATCTCTGAGAAGGAATTGGCAAAGCTTCTTTACACTCCTAACGTGTACATCGTCAACCTCGTAGTGGATGGCAAGCCAGTGAAGGCTATCCTGAAGGATCTCCAGTGCGACTTCGTGACAGACCGCCCCGTTCACGTTGACTTCTACCAGATTACAGAAGACAAGCCTGTTGTGTTCGAGATTCCTGTGAAACTCAATGGTCTTGCTGAGGGTGTACGTGCCGGTGGTAAACTCGCACTCAACGTTCGCAAGTTGGCTGTGAAGGCTCTCTACACTCAGTTCCCTGACACACTCGACATCGATGTGACGAACCTTGCATTGGGTAAGTCCATGAAGGTGGCAGAACTCTCTTACGAAGGTCTCGAAATTATCACTTCGAAGGAAGTGGTTGTTTGCGCAGTTCGTATGACTCGTGCCGCTCGTGCCGCTGCTGCTGAGGCAGAAACATCAGAAGAGTAATCCTTAACGGAGAAATAATCCTATGAGGGTGTATCGGCGGTCGTCAGACCCTTGGTACACTCTCTTTATATATAATAAATATGTGGCTGCTCGATTGGTTTCGGAAGAAGAAGCCCGAAACGGTAGATAATAGTATGAAGTATTTGATTGTAGGTCTTGGAAACATCGGCTCGGAGTATGTGGGGACACGTCACAACATCGGCTTCCGTCTGCTGGATGCCTTTGCCGAGAAGCAAGGTGCTGAATGGGCGGACAAGCGTTATGGCTTTGTTGCCAAGACCCGTGTGAAGAATGCCGAACTCATTCTCCTGAAACCTTCCACCTTCATGAATCTGTCGGGGCAGGCTGTGCGCTATTGGTCACAACAGGAGAAGATTCCTGTGGAGCGCATCCTCATCCTTGTGGATGACTTGAGTCTGCCTGTGGGTAAGATTCGAATGCGTGGCAATGGTGGTGCTGGAGGACATAACGGACTGAAAAACATAGAGTCGTGCATGATGACCCAGAACTATGCCCGCATCAAGTTTGGCATCGGCAACGAGTTCTCAAGGGGCGCACAGGTGGACTTCGTGTTGGGACAGTTCAGCGATGAGGACAATAAGGTCGTTGAGGAGAAACTCGACTATGTGGGTGAGATGATCAAGAGTTTCTGCTTGCAGGGACTTGACCGCACGATGAATCAGTATAATAAGAAATAAATTGTACATGGTAAATTGTACCTGAGAAAATGGAAGCACGATTGGACAAATGGTTATGGGCAGCACGTATCTTCAAGACACGTTCCATTGCTGCTGATGCCTGTAAGAATGGACGCATCACGATGGAGGGTGTAAAGCAGAAAGCATCGAAAATGATTAAGGAGGGTGACATCATCGAGGTGCGCAAGCCTCCCATCACTTATTCGTTCAAGGTGCTGAAAGCCATCCAAAACCGTGTGGGTGCCAAACTCGTGCCCGAAGTGCTGGAAAATGTCACAGCCAAGGAACAACTCGAACTTCTCGAGATGAATCGCATCAGCGGTTTTGTCGGAAGGGCACGTGGCACAGGACGTCCTACCAAGAAGGAACGTCGTGAACTGGATGACTTCATTCAGCCTGCTTTCTTCGGAGACTTTGACTTCGATTTCGATGACGAAGAGGATGAATACTCAGAGGATGGGTGATTCATCATTTATGAATAAGTCGCTGTTATTTTACAGATATTGACCACCGTCATCATCGCTTTCTCAAGACTTTGCACAGGGCAGAACTCATGAGGTCCATGAAAGTTGAGTCCTCCTGCAAAGATGTTGGGGCAGGGAAGTCCTTTGAAGGAAAGTTGGGCACCGTCGGTACCACCACGAATGGCTTTGATTTTAGGTGTCATCCCAGCCTCTGCAATGGCTTGCTTGGCAATGTCGATAATGAACATCTTCGGCTCGACCATCTCACGCATATTATAGTATTGGTCTTTCAGTTCCAATACGGCCATACCTTCTCCGTATTTCTCATTGATAGTTTCCACAATATCAGTCATTTCCGCTTTTCTGCTCTCGAAATACTCTCGGTCGTGGTCACGAATGATAAAGGAGAGTTGAGCCTTCTCCACTGTCCCGCTGATGTGGGTGAGATGGAAGAAACCTTCATAACCTTCAGTGGTTTCAGGCGTCTCGTCAGCAGGTAACATCCCCACTAATTCGGTAGCGATGCGGGCGGCATTCACCATTTTGTCTTTGGCATAGCCAGGATGAACGGAACATCCATTGATGGTGATGTGTGCAGCAGCTGCGTTGAAGTTCTCAAACTCAATCTCACCCACCTCACTGCCATCCATCGTGTAGGCAAAGTCGCATCCAAATTTCTCCACATCAAAGTGATGCGCACCCATGCCAATCTCTTCATCGGGATTGAAACCCACACGAATCTTTCCATGCTTGATCTCAGGATGCGCTTGCAAATAGACCATTGCTTGTACAATCTCGGCAATACCCGCCTTATCATCAGCGCCGAGCAGGGTAGTACCATCGGTCACAATAAGGTCTTCACCGACATGGTTGAGCAGTTCTGGGAACTTGGACGGAGAGGTGACAATGCCTTCAGAAAGGATGATGTCTTTTCCGTCGTAGTTCTTGATGATGCGTGGTTTCACGTCCTTACCTGATGCATCGGGGCTGGTGTCCATGTGGGCAATAAAGCCAATGGTAGGCACTTGCTGGTCGGTGTTGGCTGGTAATGTGGCATAGAGATACCCCATGTCATCCAGTTCCACATCCTGCAAACCTTCTGCGATGAGTTCCTCCTTTAGATGTTCCGCGAAGACCCGTTGCTTCTCGGTGGAAGGCGTTACATTGGTCTCTTCCGACGATTGCGTGTCGTAGGCGACGTAACTTAAAAAGCGTTCAACAATATTCATGTCTTTTGTTGGATTTGATGTCTTTTTTAGTGTGGAAAGAGTACAGAAAAGCGACTCTTCCTCTTTCTGTCTGCGAATTTAGGCAAAAAACTTCAGATATGTGCTGTTAATCCGTAAATAATTGCTAACTTTGTCCGATTTTAGTAAAAATGATGTATAATAAATGTGAAAACATTTCGTTATATATTACATATATAAGGAAAAAGTAAATAATTGATGAGTCAAGAGAAAGAGCCGACGAACATAGACGGCATGAACGGGTTTGAGAGGGCGTTGAAACGTGTGGGGGATGTTGTGGGTGCCCTGTTTTTGCTGATAGTGCTGTCTCCAGTCTTTTTATACATATATATCAGACAGAGGTGGAATGCCTCAGGACCTGTCATCTACAGCCAAGAGCGGATAGGCAAAGGAGGTAAACCATTCAGAATATACAAGTTCCGCACCATGGTGGTGGATGCCGAAAAGGATGGCGTGCCACAGTTGGAGCAAGAGGATGACCCTCGTCTGACTGAGTTCGGAAAGGTGTTGCGCAAGCGTCATCTGGATGAATTGCCACAGATATGGAATGTGCTGATGGGTGATATGTCCTTTGTCGGTTATCGTCCAGAACGTCAGTATTTTATTGACAAGATTATGGCGCATAATTCCGACTATCAGTTACTGTATCAGTCAACGCCAGGTGTCACTTCCTTGGCAACCATTCAGAATGGTTATACCGACACGATGGAGAAGATGCTCAAGCGGTTGGACATGGATCTTGACTATCTGAAAAACCGTAGTTTGGGACTTGATGTCAAGATTATTTTCAAAACATTGTTTAATATCTAAAACCTAATATACCAAAACGCCATGAAGATTTCTGCTATAAAGAAATTGATATTCATTCTCGGACTTTTTGTATGTGGATTGCCTACTTTCTCCCAGTCAATGAGTGATGAGCAGGTCATACAATATGTACAGCAGGAGCAGGAAAAGGGTTCTAACCAACAGCAGATTGTGACGAAGCTGTTGCAAAAGGGTGTGAGCACAGAGCAATTGCGTCGTATCCGAAAGAAATTAGAGGCAGAACAGCAGAATCTGGGTGCATCGGACTTGACAGGAAGGAATTCGGGAAAGTCGCAAAGCCGTGTTCGTCAGGAGAGGGCTGAACAGACTCAAAGACAAAATCAGTATATGATTCAATCGCAGGCAAGCATCCAAAATCGTAACAATGCTACCCGTCAGGAACGTATGCAGGCATTGAATGATGAAATCGCATTTATGGACATTGACTCACTCATCTATTATCAGAATTATTTCAAGGAGGATAATGGTGAAAACGATGTCTTTGGTCGTAACATTTTTAATAACCAAATGCTGACCTTCCAGCCCAATATGAATATGGCAACTCCTGCCAATTATCGTTTAGGTGCAGGTGATGATGTGATTATTGACATTTGGGGGGCTTCACAGGAGACTTTCACAGAAACAATATCTCCTGATGGGGTGGTAGTCATCCAAGGTGTCGGTCCATGCAAGATTGGTGGATTGAGCATTTCGGAGGCTACCAACTATTTGCGTTCACGCCTGGGACGGTATTATTCAGATTCA
>JBGUGM010000229.1:0-5320 GCA_045111535.1 Bacteroidaceae bacterium | reverse complement strand
TCTCCTCGATTCGTAACCTCAGAAAGGATATGGGTGCATACTTCGCTCAAATCCCGGCCGAAAACTGCGGCAGCATCGGCATGACCTTCTCCTCCAACGCCTACGAGGGCACCAAACCCAACTGGAACAAAGCCCTCCAGCAGTTCCAATGGAACAACGTCATCCACTGGGAACAATACGGCTGGTAGAGAAAATTGTTAATTTTGCAAGGTTTTCATTTGACTTTTCGATTTTCCAATCGTATAATGGTCAGCAACAACTTCAAAAACAACATCTAAAAATGACGCAGATTGAGACGGAAATAGTGCTAAGGTGCCAGCGTGGCGAGAAGGAGGCTTTTCGTGACGTGGTGCGGAGGTATCAGCGGATGGTTTTCTCGTTGGCGCTGAAGATGTTGTGCGATGAGGAGGAGGCGAAGGACATGGTGCAGGAGACGTTCATCAAGGTGTGGCAGAGCATCGGGGAGTATGATGTGGAGAAGAGCCTGACGACATGGATTTACACGATTGCGGTGAGGTTGTGTCTGGACAGGTTGAAGGGGATGCGGAAGACGGTGCCGATGCCAGAGGATGAGGGGGTGCTGAGGAGGTTTGCTTCGGATGCGGACACCCAGCGGACGCTGGAGAACCGGGAGTGGGTGTCGATAGTGAGGATGCTGGCGGAGGGGCTCGGAGAGAAGCAGAGGCTGGTCTTCACGCTCTGCCAACTGGAGGGGCTTCCGTCGCAGGAGGTGGAGGAGATTACGGGCATGGATGCGAAGCAGGTGAAGAGCAACCTGTACGTGGCTCGGCAAACTATTCGTGAACAATTAAAAAAGTTAGGATATGACACAAATGGATGACATACTGGAGAGGCTGAAAGGTCAACAGCCCATGTTGGAAAACCCCGATGAAATGGTGGACAACATCATGGCAAACCTGCCTGACAGGGAGGTGCAAGGTGCTGAATGCGAGGATCGGGAGGACAGGAAGGCGCACACGCTCTTGATTTCTCTGCGCATTATCACTTCGGCTGCGGCGATGCTGCTGATCGGGCTGTTCATCTATGTGAATCAACCGACGGAGATGGCTTCTCAACAAGCCAACACGTATAGAACAGACTTGGCGCAGGGCAACACGCTCGAGCATTTGTACACACGTTCCTTGCAGAAGAGTCAATCAAAATCAATTAGTTACACCCAATTCAAACAGATGCTTTATGAGAAAAATTAGTTTATATCTGATGCTCTTGACATCAGCAATGTTCATCGCTTCGTGCGAGAAACCCAATGTGCGCATGCACACCATCATCAAGGAGGACGGATGGATTGAACGCCAAATCACGTACAGCACCATCATGTCGCAGGAAATGCGCGATTCCCTCTGGAAAGGCGACAACGTCTGCTGGGCAGAGCCTGTGCCTGAGTGCCTGAACATCGATGCCTTCATGGGCTCCAACACCGAAGTGAATGGCGACACGGTGACCACCACCTTCTCCCGCAGTTTCCGTTCGCCAGAGGAGATGTGCGAGCAGACACCCCTGCAACTGAACGGCAGGCACCTGCAGTCGAGCGCCAAACTGGAGAAGAAGTTCCGCTGGTTCTACACGGAGTACTACTACGAGGAGACTTTCAACACGGTGGCGGACACCTTCAAACTCCCTGCTACGAACTATGCCGACCAGGACATCATCAGTTACTGGTTCACGGGTCAGCCCAACCTGCTCGAAGGGCTCAACGGGTCGGAGGCTTCGGAGAAAATCAGCAAGATGGAACCATTTGTCACACAATGGTTTAAGGAAAATCTCGCCAAGACATGCTGTGACTACATCGTGAACCACTACGACTCCATTCAGAATCCTCCTGTGAGCAGGGAACAGTTTGTGGCACTCCAAGACTCGTTGGCGGAATCGCTCATGAAAGACTGGGACAAAGCCGAATGGGATGCAGCCGAAGAGTTTGAGAAGTTCTTCCACTCCAATGCCTATGCGCCTTTCTTCGACGATGAAACGCCACTTGGAAAGGGTCTGTCAGAGGAACTGTCCAACAAACTCAACATCTTCTGGTTCTCGGTGCCTTATACCCTCGAAATGCCTGGCATGATTCTGAATCCTGGCACGGGAATCATTAAGGACGGCATCATCCACTATTCGCTGACAGGCGAACGCCTCATCCCGGGCGACTACACCATCACAGCCGTGTCACGTGTCACTCACGTATGGGCATTCGTGGTCACCATCCTCATCGTCCTTGCCGCCATCTTCCTTTTCATCTATCAAGGGAGAAGAAAGAAGTAAGCGATTTTTTATACCGTTGGCTTCGCCGAAGTTACTTCCGTTCGGAAAAACTCAAATAAATTTGGTTTTTCTCTCACTTAATCGTAACTTTGCACCCTCAAAACATGAAGGGTATGGTACATTTGGATAAGCAACAGGCACGTGAGAAGTATGAAACGCTGGATAGCATCGCGTTCATCCAATGGGTGACGGATGGCTATCTGGCTGCTGTTGGTGGGGCTTTGACAGCCGAGAACATGGAGATGCTGAGTGCGGAACAACATGCCGTGCTGTGCTACCGCTATGTGCTGGATGAGGTGATGGAGGGCGGATTCATCCAACTGATTCTGAATGGCTATGCACCCTACGTGCTGGAGGGTCCATTCCCGATGGTGGTCAAGAAAGAGTGGGGCATGAAGGACTTCTCGAAGTTGTTGTATGCCGCGAAATCGGAGTACCACAGGCATCAGGAGGAATTGTCGCAGGACATGAGCGACGAGGACTTCATGGCGCTGTATGAGCAGTTGGAGGATCTGAACGAGTTGGGCGATGACTTCCTGGACGAGCATCAGGAGGAAGTGACCCCAGCGGTGGCGAAGATGATTGTGGAGAATTTGGAGAAGTTTTTATAGTTGACAGATGACAGTTGACAGTTTGAATTATGGGAAAGAATAAGATAGCGAAGAATCAGCAGGTGAACATCAAGAACAAGAGGGCGTCGTTCGACTATGAGTTTATCGACACCTTCACGGCTGGCATTGTCCTGACGGGTACGGAAATCAAGAGCATCCGCGCAGGTAAGGCGAGTCTGGTGGACACGTACTGCTACATCAATAATGGCGAGATTTGGGTGAAGAACATGTATGTGGCGCACTATCTGGAGGGTTCGTACAACAACCATCTGGAGCGTCGGGAGAGGAAACTGCTCCTGAACAAGAAGGAAATCCGCAACCTCCTGAACGATACGAAAGCACCCGGTTTCACCATCGTGCCTGTGCGGCTCTACCTGAACGAGAAGGGCTTGGCAAAACTGGACATCGCTTTGGCACGAGGTAAGAAGGAATACGACAAACGACAAACATTGAAGGAGAAAGAGGACAGGCGGGAGATTGACAGGGCAAAGAAAGTGAGATTATGACATTACAGGAAGCCATCAAGGAGCGCATACTGGTGCTGGACGGTGCGATGGGCACGATGATTCAGCGGTATGGGCTGACGGAAGAAGATTTCAGGGGAGAGCAGTTCAAGGATGTGCCCGGATTGATGAAGGGCAACAACGACATCCTGTGTCTGACCCGTCCTGATGTGATTGCCGACATCCATCGGAAGTATCTCGATGCGGGTGCCGACCTCATCACCACGTGCACGTTCTCGTCGCAACGGGTGTCGATGGCTGATTATCAGGTGGAAGACCATTGCCGTGAGATGAACTTGGCAGGCGCGAAGATTGCCCGTCTGTTGGCTGATGAATATACGGCAAAAACACCGATGAAACCGCGTTTTGTGTTGGGCGATGTAGGACCCACGAACAAGACGTTGAGCATTTCGCCCGATGTGAACAACCCTGCCTTGCGAAGCCTCACGTATGATGAATTGGTCGATGCTTACGTGGAGCAGATGGAAGCCTTGTTGGAGGGTGGGGTGGATGCCCTGCTCATCGAGACCATCTTCGATTCGCTCAACGCCAAAGCAGCCATTTATGCGGCGGAAAAGGCGATGGAATCGACTAAAATCCGTGTGCCTCTGATGCTCTCCATTACGGTGAGCGATACCGCTGGACGAACCCTTTCCGGACAAACTTTGGAGGCATTCCTGGCAAGTGTACAGCATGCCGACATCTTCTCCATCGGATTGAACTGCTCGTTTGGTGCCCGTCAACTGAAGCCTTTCCTGAAGGTGTTGGCAGAAAAAGCACCTTATTATATCTCAGCACACCCGAACGCAGGACTGCCCAATTCCTTGGGACTCTACGACCAGACGCCCGACATGATGGCGGAGCAGGTGAAGGAGTACGTGGAGGAAGGATTGGTCAACATTCTCGGTGGTTGCTGTGGTACGACGGAGAAATTCATCGAACTGTATCCCGCCTTGGTCGAAGGCAAGAAGCCCCATGTGCCTGTGGAAAAGCCCCAGAACATGTGGTTGAGCGGTTTGGAACTGCTGGAACTCACCCCCGAACGCCGTTTTGTGAATGTGGGTGAGCGTTGCAATGTGGCTGGCTCACGCAAATTCCTCCGTCTCATCAACGAAAAGAATTACGAAGAAGCCCTTTCCATCGCACGAAAGCAGGTGGAGGATGGGGCTTTGGTGCTCGACATCAATATGGATGACGGACTCCTCGATGCCAAGCAGGAGATGGTGACCTTCCTGAACTTGCTGATGAGTGACCCCGACATCTCGAAAGTGCCGATGATGATTGACTCCAGCGATTGGGAAGTCATCACGGCAGGCTTGAAATGTGTGCAGGGCAAGAGCATCGTGAACAGCATCTCGCTGAAGGAGGGTGAGGAGAAGTTCCTCGAGAAAGCCCGTGAAATCAAGCGTTTGGGTGCTGCCACGGTGGTGATGGCATTCGATGAACAGGGACAGGCAACCACCTACGAACGCAAGATAGAAATCTGTGAACGCGCCTACCACTTGCTGGTGGACAAGGTGGGTTTCAATCCCCTCGACATCATCTTCGACCCCAACGTGCTGGCTGTGGCTACGGGCATGGAGGAGCACAACAACTACGGATTGGACTTCATCCGCGCCACCGAATGGATTCGCAAGAATCTGCCTGGTGCCCATGTGTCGGGCGGTATCAGCAACCTCTCCTTCTCATTCCGAGGCAACAACTACATCCGTGAGGCGATGCATGCCGTGTTCCTCTACCACACCATCGCGGTAGGGCAGGACATGGGCATCGTGAATCCTGCCACACAGGTGCTCTATAGCGACATCCCCGACGACGTGCTGACTGCCATCGATGATGTTTTGCTCAATCGCACGCCCAATGCAACGGAAAATCTGATTGAAATTGCTGCTCGAATCAAAGCAGAAAAAGATGCTGAGAAAGAAGTACTTA
>JBGUGM010000228.1:0-1585 GCA_045111535.1 Bacteroidaceae bacterium | reverse complement strand
TCTGTCCCAGCAGCGTCACCTCTTTATATCCCTTTCCTTCCAAATCCTTCACCTCATTCAAGATGCTGTCCACCTCGCGGCTTCTTTCTCGTCCACGAGTGTAAGGCACGATGCAGTAATGACAGAAATTGTTGCAACCACGCATAATGCTGACAAAACCACTGATATGCCCCCCACACACCCGTTCGGGAATCACATCACGGTACGTCTCTGTCGTGCTCAACTCCACATTGATGGCTTTCTCTCCCAATTCTGCAGCAGCAAACAATTCAGGCAGTGACAGGTAAGCATCGGGACCAGCGACCAGATTCACATGGTGCTTTTCCATCAGTTCCTCCCTCACTCGCTCAGCCATACATCCTACTACACCAATGATGAACTTGTGCCACTTTTTCTGCAAGGCATACAGCGCTTCCAGTCGGTTGTATATCTTATTCTCCGCATTCTCACGCACGGAACAGGTGTTCAGCAACACAGCATCAGCCCCCTCGATGCCATCGCAGGTCTCATACCCCGCCATTTTCATCACAGAGGCAATAACTTCACTGTCCGCCACGTTCATTTGGCAGCCATAAGTCTCAATGAAAAGTTTCTTCATTAAAAATGAATTTGTACAAAAACGGTGCAAAGTTACAACATTTAATTGGCAATGTCAATATTTTGCCCTATCTTTGCACTCGAATTACAACTTTTAAATAAAAAAGAAGTGAAACTCAGCTTTCAGAAAAGCATTGCTACCAGTCAAGCCACCCTCCCCGTTGTGGTAGCGGTGGGCTTTGTTCTTTGGTTCGTCTTGCCATCTGTCAACCGTCACTATCAACTTCCCGACCACGGCTTGTGGCACCACGTGCCATCATCCCTTCAGAGCGGCTATTGGGCATTGGGTATCGGTGTTGTATGTGCAGCCATGGCTGTGTATATGATGGCTGAGTTGAACAATGCCAACGTGTTGTTGAGGGTGAATTCACGAATGTTGAGCAGTACGCTTGCCATCCTGCTGTTTCTTGCCGTCATGTGTCATCCCTTTCAGCCAGGGAATGTGGTGATGCTCCTCTTCTTGATGTCCCTTTTCCCCCTATTCACCACCTATCAGCAGCCTAACCCCTTTTTGACATTCCTTACCTATCTCCTCGTGTCAGTGGCATCGCTGGTCTTTCCCCGATTGCTGTGGATCGTTCCCGTCTATTGGCTCATCCAGAGTTATCTCCGTTCTTTTTCCCTGCGGTGTTGCATCGCATCCCTTTTGGCGGTGATGCTGCCTTATTGGCTCTATGGAGGCATCGCCGTGTTGACAGACACTCTTGCTGACTTCCTGACCCACCTCCAAACTGTCATCACGTTCCAAGGCTTTGATTACACTCACTGTGATCTACACATTCTCATCCTTTACTTTTTCATCCTTCTCCTGCTCGTCACAGGTATCATCGACTTCTACATCCATCAGTTCCTTGACAAGACCCGCACGAGAATCATCTACAACGCTTTGATTATTTACGGTCTTGTCTTCGCCCTGTGGATAGCCCTTCAACCCCAATATTTCGTCACTTTATTCCCCATGCTGTTGATACCTACATCTATCCTTTTC
>JBGUGM010000227.1:0-1667 GCA_045111535.1 Bacteroidaceae bacterium | reverse complement strand
TGGCCATGACATAATACTTGGTGGCCATGTCTTGACGCAGACGCTCATTGGCTTCGTCATTGCCTTGCTGAATGGTCGTAAAGAACTTGTTCACGTCTGCCTTGTCGGGATAGACGGAGAAAGCCTTTTCGTTCTCTGGTTTGAGATACATAGCCCACTTGCCTTCGTCATCCTTCAGCATAAGGACTTTGTCAAAGTCAATAGCTCCTGAACGCTTCACGGCATCGGTGACATCCAGTTTGGTGATGTCTTCCAGCTCCCATTTGTTGAGCTTGGAAACACTTATTTCCTTACCATCGAAGTAACTGTCATCAGGATGGAAGCCCAACGAGCCATCAGTATTGTAGAACTTGACGGTATCAAAACCCTCTTTCTGAAGGGCATGTTCGATACGTTTCTTGTTCATACCGGGGATTTCATTATCCACAGCCAACGATGCACCGGCAGGAAGTACGACATCAGCTGTCTTGGAGCCAGCATCGCGGACAATGACCATCTCCTTGCTGTCCTTATTGGGTAAGGTCTTGATTTCGTCGGCAACATAGTAATGCTTGGGAATGATGGTCTTGGGTGCTTCTACATCCTGAGCATTGAGCTGACGTTTCTCTACCTTCTCGCCACGCTCTGCCTTGTGGATCATGTCGAGAGTGTTATTCACATCCTTCTCGATGGCATCGATGAGACAAGGGTCTTCCTTGAACTCACGCTTCCAGTACTCGATGTTCTTCATACCTTCCTCAGAGAGCTTGGCAGGAAGTCCGAACTCCTGCATCTTGGCAGCAGTGGCTATCTCACGGACAAGCAGCTCTCTCTTCTGGGCATCCTCACTGGGTGCCTTGCCACCACGGTTGTTCATGCCCTCACGGTTCAGACGCTGAGCGTGTCCTGTAGCGGCTACAACCTGTTCCACCAAAGCATTTACATAATCGTTGTAATGCTCATAGTTTTCTCGCTTGGGTACATAGGCGGTGTCCTTCTGTGCATCATAATGAGCAACGCCTGTCGTATCGAGACGGATGGCCACGAGGTTATCACGGGTCTTCAGGATGAAATCATTGATGGAAATCTCAGATGACGTTGCCTTGATTTCTCCACGGTCGGACAGACGGCCACGCTCCTTAACCTCCTTGTCAAAGGCTTCCTTGTCAACCATCGGAAGGGTTGTCAGCTCGATGTTAAACAGCATACGAACCTCTCGGTTGCGGATTCCCTTGTAGTCGGACTGCTGCTCTGGAGTCAGAGCCTTGTACTCGTCACGGCTAATCTTCACTTCAGGATCGGCCTTGCTCTGGTATTCATTCCAGTTGTACCAGTAGAACGGCACACCTTTCTGACCTGACTGCACACTCTCACCACGCTTCTTGGCTTCGGTGAACAGCGTGTACTCGTTGGTCTTGTAATTGCTTTGGTCGCTATGCAACCCAAGAATAATGGCATTGAATGGTGAGACGGTCACACCTTTCAGGTAGAACTGAGGGGCTTTCTTGCCGTCCTTGTTCAACCACACGCCACCATTCTCCTGTGCTTTGTCGAAGGCATTTACGAGAAGTTCCACCTGTCTTTCGGCGGCATTCTTCTCCTGCTGATTCTTTTCTGTCATATTGAATACACTTTTGATTTATTCCTTTAATAGAATTACTTATACTCCAGAACACCAAGCACTTTCG
>JBGUGM010000226.1:0-1945 GCA_045111535.1 Bacteroidaceae bacterium | reverse complement strand
CTAAATTGTGCAACAATGCTGCACAACTTGTGCTAGGCTGCTGCACAAATTCTGGCACTGTGTGGAACTTGACCTGTAAATTAATTACGAAAAAGTCATACATTACAAAAAAAATGATTATATTTGCACACAGAACTCATAAAGTATTTCAATTGAGAGGAGCCTAAACCGGTACACCACCGACTGTGTCACACCTAACCGTCAGAATTCAAACTAGAAAATAACTATCAAACTAAAAACAAGAAAATCATGTTGCACATCTATGAGGAGGCCGCACGTTGCCTATTATGCAAGGATGCACCCTGTACAAAAGCGTGTAGTAATGGCGACCCTGCACGAGCTATTCGTGCCATCAGGTTTTATAACACCAAGAATGTGTGGCGCTGGATTAAAGACTGCTCTGATGCCGACTTGGAACGTGCCGAGCAGGCTTGCATACACTACGACCAGCCCATACGCATCAGGGAGTTGCTGAAAAACGAAACGCTGGAACCCGCAAATCAACAAACCTCGGAATCAGCAAGCTCTAACATTAGTCTTGCCATCACCTTCTGCGGAATTCCTTGCGAGAATCCCTTCTTCCTCGCATCCTCTGCCATCTGCACCAACTACCAGATGGTAGCACGGGCCTTCGATGCCGGTTGGGCAGGTGTGTTCTACAAGACCATCTGCAAGCAGGAAATCAGGGAGGTCTCTCCTCGCTTCGATGCGGTGAAGGAAGGACCGTCGTTCATCGGTTTCCGTAACATGGAACAACTTTCCGAGAATCCCTACGAAGTGGATTTCGACATTCTCCACCGCCTCAAGAAGGACTATCCGAAGAAAGTGGTCATTGCCAGCATTATGGGACAGACCGAGGAAGACTGGATTGAGCTCGCCAAGATGGCTGAGGATGCCGGTTGCGATGCTGTGGAACTGAACTACTCCTGTCCACAAATGCGTGAGAGCGGTATGGGTAGCGACGTAGGACAAGATCCCGAACTGGTTACATTCTTCACCGCTTACGTGAAGCGCAATGTGAAAATCCCCGTCATCCCAAAGATGACACCCAACATTGCCCACATCTCCCAACCTGCCATGGGAGCCTATTTTGCTGGTGCTGATGCCATCTCTGCCATTAACACCATCAAGAGCGTGACGCTTGGTGAGGGTTCGGAGGTGAGCGGTTGCCAAACAGGATCGGGCTATTCTGGTAAAGCCATCAAGCCTATTGCCCTACGCCACATCCTGGCGATGGTGAAGAATCCCATCATGAAGAACATCGAATATAGCGGTATAGGAGGCATCGAGAACTGGAAGGACGCATTGGAGTTCATCCAACTGGGATGCCGTAATGTGCAGATTTGCACAGCCGTCATGCAATATGGCTATCGTATCATCGACGATCTGATCTTGGGTTTGCAGACCTACATGGCTGAACGCGGCATCGAACATGTGGAAGACCTTGTGGGAGAACTCCTACCCAAGTTCTTTCTGCCTTCAAACTTGGATCGCGATACCATCGTATTTCCGAAGATCGACTACGAACGCTGCATCGGATGCGGACGCTGCTACATTTCTTGTCAAGATGGCGGTCACCAAGCAATTGTTTTCAACGAGGAAACGCGCCAACCCCGAATTGTCGGCACGAAGTGCGTAGGTTGTCATCTTTGCCGCCTCGTATGCCCTTCTTCTGCCATCGGTTTGACAAAACGGATCAAGAAGAAGTGACATACGATTTGCACTCTTCTGAGGTCACAAATAGATAAGCGGCACGCCAAAAAGGAATAATGGATGAAAAGACGCTGCCAGTAGTCCCCTCCTTCTGGAAGGAGGGGTAAGGGGTGGTAGAGAAAAAACTGTTCGACCTTTTCCTAAATGCTAAATGTTTAATTTATAATAGGTTATGTCATTATTCTTCTCTACCACCCCTCACCCCTCCTCCCAAGAGGAGGGGACTAATGGC
>JBGUGM010000225.1:0-2300 GCA_045111535.1 Bacteroidaceae bacterium | reverse complement strand
ATGCTCACTTTGCGGATGTTGTCGTTCACGGACTTGATGAGGTCCTTGGAGTAAACGACATCTACCACGTTGCTGTCTCCTTTCAGCTGTTTCACTGCCTGGCTGACACTATCGGGGTTGGCGTGGTCAGCATTGATGTTGATTTCGAAAGATGCCGTGTAGGGGTTCATGCCAATGAATTCGGTGGGGTCAACTCCCTGTGCAGCAATCTCCTCTTGCAAGGCTTGCTCCTTTGAGATGTATTCCACGCTTTTGGCGTAGGGTGCCTGCTTCAGCGCGCTTTCCATTTGCTTGATTGCTTCAGCGTCCATCTCGTCGTTGATGAGCACGCTGATTTTGATATTCTCTTTCACAAAAGTGGAAAGATTCTGGGCTGTCATGACAAACAGCACGATGATGCCCAAGAGCACCAGCACTAGCGTGGTGCTGATGGTGGCAGTGATGAATTGGGTGCTGAGAAACGAATGCCTTTTCTTACTCATGGATTTCAATGCCTTTGAGGGTTGCTGAACTGGATTCTGTCACCTTCACCGTGACGAAGTCGCCAATGTGGTGGTTGCCTCGGTCAAACACCACCACCTTGTTTTGTGGCGTGCGGCCAAAGAGCTGTTCTCTGCTGCGTTTCGACACACCTTCCACCAGTATCTCGAATGTCTTTTCAAGGTCTTTCTTGTAATTTGTTGCTGACAGCTCGTTCTGCAGGGCTATCATCTCGTTCAGGCGGCGAATTTTGGTCTCCTCTGGCACGTCATCGGGAAGATGCTTCGAAGCATAAGTGCCGGGACGTTCAGAGTACTTGAACATGAAGGCGGAATCGTAGCCCACTTCTCGCATCAGCGAGAGTGAAAGCTGGTGGTCTTCCTCTGTCTCGGAATGATAGCCGACAAAGATGTCGGTGGTGATGCTGCAATCGGGGATGATGCGCCGGATGGCTGCCACACGCTCCAGATACCATTCGCGTGTGTATTTCCGGTTCATCAGTTTCAGAATGCGGTTGGAACCGCTCTGCACGGGCAGATGGATATGGCGGCAGATGTTGGGGTGTGATGCAATCACCTCCAGCGTCTCGTTGCTCATGTCCTTAGGGTGTGAAGTGGTGAAGCGGATGCGCATCTTTGGGAACGCTTCTGCTACAGCGGCAAGGAGCTGCGGGAAGCCCACTTCGCCAAACTGGTAGCTGTTCACATTCTGTCCTAAGAGAGTCACTTCCTTATAGCCCTTTTCTTGCAAGTCCTTCACCTCATTCAGAATGCTGTTGACCTCGCGGCTGCGCTCGCGACCGCGTGTGTAAGGGACTATGCAGTAGTGGCAAAAGTTGTTGCATCCGCGCATGATGCTGACAAAGCCTCTGATATGGCTGCCGCAAACGCGCTCAGGGATGACATCACGGTAAGTCTCCGTGGTGCTCCGCTCCACGTTGATGGCTTTCTCACCAATTTCAGCTGCAGCGAAAAGCTCGGGGAGGGAGAGGTAGGAGTCTGGGCCTGCCACAAGGTTTACATGGTGGTTCTCAATCAGGTCGTCCTTCACGCGCTCGGCCATGCACCCCACCACGCCGACGATGAATGCCCGCTTGCGTTGCATCGCATAGAGAGCCTCCAGGCGGTTGTATATCTTATTTTCTGCATTTTCACGCACGGAGCAGGTATTCAGCAACACGGCATCAGCCTCGTCGATGGATTCGCAGGTGTCATATCCTGCCATCTTCATCACAGAGGCAATAACTTCACTGTCCGCCACGTTCATTTGGCAGCCATAAGTCTCAATAAAGAGTTTTTTCATCAAAAACGTTTTTGTACAAAAATCGGCTGCAAAGTTACGAAAAGAAAGTGAAAAGTGAAGAGTGGAAGGGGAAAAATCTAAGTTGCTGACAATCTGAATGGCAGGCAGGAATGTTTTTTGACCTTTTCTTCTTCACTTTTCGCCCCAATTTCATAACTTTGCAACTGATTTTCGCTGATGCTCCGCCAGAGGCGAAGGTGCAAAGTTGGAAAAAGAACAATCTGTGAGGTATAATATTCAAAAATCTATAGCCAGTAGTCAAATGACGCTTCCAGTTGTGGGAGGCGTTGCTGCATTGCTGTGGCTGGTGACACCTGCTTCTTTGGCTGAGTCGGAATTTGAAAGTGGGGAGTATGGCTTATGGCGCTTTGTTCCCGAGGAGATGCAGAAAGGCTATGGAGCGCTCGGATGGGGTGTCCTGTGTGCCGCTCTGGCTGTGTACATGATGGTGGAGCTGAACAATAAGAATCTTTTGCTGAGGGTCAGCTCGCGTATGCTGGGCAGCATGCTTGGCATCT
>JBGUGM010000224.1:0-11554 GCA_045111535.1 Bacteroidaceae bacterium | reverse complement strand
ACTAAAATCAGTTTAGCGTTCTCACTCGATTCAATTTAGCGTTGGCACTAAAAGTGATTTAGCCTTGGCACTCAAATGAGTGAGAACACTAAATTGAATCGAGTGCCAACGCTAAATCAAAATTAGTAATAAGGATAAATCATTTCTTATGCTAAGGCTAAATGCCTATGAACCTGTGGAATAGCAAGCACGGGATCTCACCCATACACCGCGTGGAATCTGTGAAAGAGTGAGATAATACAAAAAAGAAGCATATCCTTGAAAGAGGAAATTTCACCATTTGACCGTTTGACCATTTGACTGGTTTTACCGAATCATATCTGAAGCAACTCACAAAAGTAAGAGACACCCACGTGGATGCCTCTTACATTATTATATATAGGGAGAATTACCAAACTGGCTCGGCGAAGTATTCGCTGTTGTAAACGGAGCTTGGACAGAGTTCGATGAAGTCGAATGGAAGCTCGTTGTTCTCTGACTCCATCTTCTGCTGCACGCGCAGGTAGTGGTCGGACTTTCCGTCAGTGGTGAAGGTGCCGAAGATCTTACGGATCTGGTTGGCTGAACCGTTGCGGAGGTTGGAGTCGCTGCCTGATGGCGCTGAGGTACGTGGCCCTGAGGTGTAGCACTTAGGGCCTTTCATCCAACCGAGGTTGTGGATGGCTTTGTCGAATGCTGCCACAGCGTCTTCGTCACCGAGGTCGGCATCAGTCTTCCAGTTGAAGAGGTCTGTACCGTTCTTACGCATGTCGAATGGGATGCCTTGTGGCTCGCCATCGATATACACCTGAATGATGCCTCGTGAGGTGTAACCTGCGTTGGTGAACATACGTATCTCATAGGTTCCTGCTGGTACAGATGGAAGTTTCAGCGTGAAGTCGTAGAGTCCCTTGAAGAGCACCTCGTCGGCTTCGTAACTACCATAGTAGAGGGAGCGGCAACGCACGTGCATACGAGTTTGAGCAGACAGTTCGAAGTTGCGTACATAGCCTGGCTTGAAGGCGACACCACGACCAGGGTTGTTAGCTGGGTCGGTGCTGTTGGAACCGCCGGGGTATTTGTTGCTTCCGTTTCCGTGACCACGTGCCACTTCACCATCGGTGAGCTTGGTCATGAAGTCAGGAGAAAGGGTTGTACAGTCGAGTCGGATGCAGTCGTTCATGACGATTTCCTGCATGTTGCGGTCATATGCCACGATGTCGTCGATGTAGTGGTAGATGCCGTTCAGACCTGTTCTAACTACCTGGTAGTTCTTCTCGACCTTGGCTCCACGGTAGTAGCCTCCGCGCTCGTCAGCATGGTGACGCAAACCACGACGATTGATGTAGAGTCCAGGCTGTGTGCCTGAGGGGAAGGAGAACTTCATCAGTGAGTGTGGCATGAGGGTGCCGTACCAGTCGCAGATGTCGTACTTCATGCGGTTGAAGTTGTACTGCAGCTGGTCGTTGTTCATACAAGTCAGGCTGAAGTAGTCGCCATAGCGGTCAATGATATGGTAGGAGATGAAACGGTTGAGGGCGTTGCGACGGTCGGTCTCATCTTCGACGTTTGCATCTTCTGGATATACGGGATCGTAGAGTTCGTGTGCCTTGGCACGCAGGTCATCCAAAGTCGTGATACCGTATTTCTCCTTCAGGATAGAGTCTGGGCAGAGGAAGACGGAGTAGTTGAAGTAGCGCTTGATGGGATATGCCACGTTGTCGCGCTCGTTACCGTCTGCTGTGTAAATCAGCAACTGTGGATTGGACCATGTGCAAGAGTCCACGCGGTCTTTGTCGTTCTTCCAGCCGTAGGTCTCGTCGAGGTAGTGATCTTGGAGAGTGTCCATGATGCCTGTAATCACAAGTGCCTTGCTGTAGAGCAAGCAGGTGGAGTCTTTGAGGATGACGGCACCAATCAGGTCGTTAGGAGAACCCACAACGGTGCTGACGGTGTGCACTACCCCATTTGCCACAGAGTCGTCAGCATGGATAATCTTTGAATCCGAGTTGACGTACATGGTCAGAACGGAGTCCTGCTTCTGTGCATCCCATTCCTGATAGGAGTTCACGCTGAGGATGTGCTCAAGCATGTTGGACTTGGGATAAGGACCATCGTTGACGTCGGTAGAGAAGTAGGATGCCTCGATGATGGAGTTGAGAGCGATGGTGTCGCAGTCGGCAACGGTGAGTTCTTCCACAGAACTGAGTCCACGTGTTGCCAAGTACTTCTCCACAGCCTCGTTGGTGGGTGCGAACACGGTGTAGTCGCCGTAGGTGCCCAACATGTCCACGAGATGGAGGTTGTACTCACCTCTCGCTTTCTCAAGGATTTTCAGATACTCAGAATACTGGCTACGATTCTGCAGATAGGTGGAAGCGTATTCTTTGGACTGGGTGTAGTAGTTTTCCACACCCGGGTCATCGGAACAGCTTACAACTGCGACCTGCAATGCCGCAGCCACACATAGGGCGAGTGCCCCAAATCTCAAACTTTTGAAATTCATAACATATAGGTTTTTGTTTGTATTCACCTTTGGTAAAGTGCACCGTACATACGTTGTATGTAAAATGCGCCAACAAAATTAGGGTTTATTAAGGGATTGACCAAACAATTCGCCATCTTTTCTTCAAATTTTAACACAATAATAATTATTATGGAAGTATTTTAAACTATTGAGGACAATTTGGGTCTTTTATTACAAATCATTTGCAAATAATTATTCATTTAAATCTAACCGACAAACTAAAGAAAAAATGGTGAAACTATTGACTAAGGTCGCGCTTGCAGCATGTCTGTTGATGGCGGGACAGACGGCTTTTGCTGCTGCTCCTTGGAAGAAGGGAGCGTTTGAGACTAAGAAGTACAGAAACCTGTTCGTGGAGATGGGCTATTCGAAGAAGGACGTGGACGCGAAATTGCAGGAGGTGTTCAACGATTGCTTCTATGGCCCTAACAAGGTGTATTTTGAGGTGGGTGACTCGATGGGTTATGTATCGGACATCAAGAATCATGATGCACGTACCGAGGGTATGTCGTATGGCTTGATGATTGCCGTACAGTTTGACAAGAAGGACATCTTCGACCGCCTGTGGCGCTGGAGCAAGAAGTACATGCAGCACCAGAGCGGAGACCGTGAGGGTTACTTTGCCTGGAGTTGCAGAACGGACGGTACGCAGAACTCTCCTGGCGCTGCTTCTGACGGTGAACTCTACTTCATCACAGCATTGATTTTCGCTTCCAACCGTTGGGGTGACGACACGGGCATCAACTACAAGGCTGAGGCACAGCGCATCCTGAACTGCACGATGCCCAAGGAATATGAGGCTCGCGGTGGCGGTTTCCCTGGCTTCGGAGGCTTTGGCGGTGGTCAGCCACAGCAGCAGAATGCGGCTCCACAGAAGCGTCAGATGTACTTGATTAACCCAGAATCCAAACTCATCACCTTCACTCCTGACGGTGGTGGACAGACTTACACTGACCCATCCTATCACATTCCTGCTTTCTATGAGGTGTGGGCAAAATGGGCTGACGATGGTCGTTCCGAGTATTGGAAGGAGTGCGCTCAGAAGAGCCGTGAGTTCCTTCACAAGGCTATCAACGAGAAGACGGGTCTGAATCCTGACATGTGCCAGTTTGACGGCAGCGAGATGCAGGGTTGGGGAGGTCGCCGCAACAGCAGCAATAATTTCCGCTATGACTCTTGGCGTGTGCCTATGAACATCACCTTGGATTATGAATGGAGTTGTGCGGACATGGAGTGGCAGCAGCAGTATGGTGAGAAGATTCAGAACTTCTTCTATTCACAAGGCATCAACGACTTTGTGGATCAGTACAGAACAGACGGCACACTGCCCGAAGAAGGTGAAATCCTGCAGGCTGGTGGTTTCCGCAAACTGCGCCATTCCATCGGACTTGTTGCCACGACGGCAGCCGCTTCGATGATGTGCAGCCACGACAAGAGCAAGGAGTTTGTTGATGCACTCTGGAACGCTAAGCACGTACCTTTCGAGGATGGTTATTTCGATGCTTACTATGACGGCCTGCTTCGTCTGTTCGCTTTCATGCATTTGAGTGGTAACTACCAAATCATCTTCCCTAAGAAATAAGCATCATTCACTATTTCATATACAATGGAAGAGAGGCATCGGAAATTGCTCCGGTGCCTCTCTTTTATCCATGAAGGGATTCCGCCTTATTTCTTCTCGCGGAAGTTCCACTTGGAGTTGTCGCTGCTGAAGTCGTACTCAGCGAGAGTTGGCGTGCTGTCACCTGCTGAATAGAGCACGTACTTCGTGTTGATGCCCTCCTTGCCAGGAATCTCCTTTGGCATGATACGGAAGGTGCCATCGGTGAGTTGTTCGATGCGCCAGAGCTGCTCAGGTGCACCTGTGAAAGAAGGAACGGTTGTCACTTCCACATCTGCTGTAGCAGCAAGTGCACGGTCTGTACCAGCAATGGTAATCTTGAAGTATGGGTTGCTCAAGTAACCACCTGCCTCAGGAACAGCGGTGATAGTCCATCTCTGATGAGGACGGAACATGTAGTCACCGATACGTGCAGGGATGTTGCCAGAAGGCCATGTGCTAACGACATCCTCCAACTTCTGCTCAGCCACGGGCTGAGGAGGAGCGGCATTTGCCTGCTGACCACCACCGAAGCCACCAAAACCACCTGCACGAGCCACGTTCATACGAACGAAGTCAACAGCGAGTTCCAATGCGTAGCCACGACGTACTGACTCAATCTCATAAGTGCCTTCCTTGAACTGGTCACCACCAACAGGCCAATCATTCTTCCAAAGCAATGGACGAACTGCCAATGTGGAACGACCACCCATGTCGAAGTCTGCCTCCCAGTGGAATGACATCACTTCAACACCTTCGTCGATGATAGTACGACCAAAGTGTCCAGCACCTGTCTTGCGGTCACCTGCAGCGATGACCATCTTGCCACCACCGTGATACATGTCACGACCTACGTTGTCGATATAAGGACCTTCCACACTCTTAGAACGACCTACCACAATATTATAAGTAGAGTTCACACCATCACAGCAAGTGCCGTGAGTACCGAGGAGATAGTAATAACCATTACGATAAATGAGGTCAGATGCCTCACAGTCGATGGCGATGTCCTTCTCCTTGTTGCCTGCTGCACGGAAACCTGTCTGAGGATCCAACTCGATGAGACGAATGGTGCCGAAGTAAGTACCGTAACTCACCCACAGACGACCAGTTGTTGGGTCAAGGAGTGCACCTGGGTCGATGGCATCTTGGTCCTCCATACCGTCTGAATAGCAGACCTCAACACCCTCAGACCACTTGAAGTCAGGAGACTTGGGATCAAGTGTCTTGTTCCACATGGTGAGGATGCGGCCAGCGTGACCACCACCAAGACCACCACCTGTAGCACCGTAGATACAAAGGTAACGATCACCAATCTTAATCATGTCAGGGGCAGCACCACCACCAGGACGCTCTGCGCCACTGTGCCAGTTCCATCCGTCGTCGGTGATGATACCTCCGCCACCTGTACCGAATGTGTACCACTTGCCATCACACTCGGCAAGTGTTGAGGGGTCGTGGATGAATGGTTGTCCTGATTGTGCTGAAGCGGTTGCTGCCACAAGCAATGCGCTGGCAGCAAATATATTGCGAAGTATTTTCATGCTCTTATTTGTTGTTGATTATTGTATAGTTAGTAACAGGATTGCCTTTCTCATCGAGGAAACGAACACAGAAGTCGCTCATGCCAGGACCATTGATGATGGCACCACGCAGAACGTTGCGTCCCTTCTTCAGTGTGATACGTGATGACATAGCATCGTCCTTCACCATGCGGCGGTCGCCAGAGAGCAACAAGGTCTCTTCGCCATTGAGCCACCACATAGATGCGGAGTTAGAGCCAACAGCCAGACGAACGTCCTTGATTTCTTCAGGACAATCGATGACGGTCACAGCCCAGAAGAGCACGCCATATACCTGCTCACCCCACTTCTCAGCAAAGCGGAAGAGTTTCACGTTCATGTTCTCACTGTCGAGAGCATGCCAAGTCAGGGTCTGCTTCACAGTCTTCACCTCTGGCTGAGCAGGTGCCTGCTGACCGCCCATGCCACGGCCGAAGCCTGCTGGTGCCTGTTCCTGCTTGAAGACAGCCTGCACTTTCTGACCGTCCTTTGGAATGATGGTCTGCTGATCCTTGAAGTATTGTCTGTTGAAGTGCTCACGCAGATAACTGTCAGTGAAGACAGTATTGCCGCTGTTAGGCTTGTTGATAGGCTCCAAGAGCATCCAACGGTGAATGAAACCTTCGCTGTCAGGTGAGATAGGAGCTGCAGTAGATGGTGAGAAGTACTTTGGACGATTCTTGAACAGAACATAATCCACAGCAATTTCAGCATTGCCTTCGTTGGTCACCACGAGGTCAGTCACGCCCTTTGGCACATAATCCAAAGTAGCCGTCTGAGTGAGCCACTGATTTCTCAAGTCGCGACGGAATCTGCCCATCATGCCACCACCTGCGGGAGCATTAGGTGTCTCAGGGGGAACAATGTTGTCGAGAGAAATCTTAGCGATCACCTTACCTGTAGCACTCTTCTCACGGATGCAGAATTCAGTGTTGCTTGCAGCCTTGACGCTAATGATGAGGTAACTGTCGTTGGTGATGCTGCTGAAATCAACATCATTGTACTTCAGCCAACTACCCTTCTTTGGCAATGCAGCCTGATAACTACGGAAGGTGTTGACAGTATCGATCAACTCGGTGGTCACATCGCTGCTTGCTTCACTGTAACGGTCAATCTCAATCTTTTCTGTTGCCTTGTTAATACCAACACCACGCATGGTTGGCTTCACTTCCTGAATCGTACCATCAGCATTGAAAGTCAGTTTGTCGATACATACAGAACGACGCTTGTCGTCACTTGGCGAGAAGTCGTTGTGATGATAGAACAGATACCACTGACCCTTGTAGTTGATGATGCTGTGGTGGTTGGTCCAACAACCATTAGCATGTTCTGCCATGATGAGTCCCTTGTACTCGTATGGACCCATTGGGTTCTTACTCATAGCATATCCGAGGACTTCGGTGTTTTCCCTTACATAAGGATAAGTAAGGTAGTAGTTGCCATTGTACTCGAAAGCGAAAGGACCTTCTGCCTGACGGTTTGGAAGACCTTCGAGACAGTTGACACCAACCATCTCCATCTCGCGATTACCGAACTTCACCGTTGACTTTGGATTATCGTCAGCAAGTTCCTTCATGTTCTCCTTGAGTTTGGCACAACGTCCATTACCCCAGAAAATGTAGGCGTTACCATCAGATGCTTGAAGCACACATGGATCAATGCCATTGATGCCCTTGATGGGTTCTGGTTCAGGAACGAACGGACCTTCTGGATTGTCTGCGATGGCTACACCAACAGCAAAACCACCTCCAGCAGCAGGAGATGATGGGAAGTAGAAATAGTACTTTCCATTTCTGTAAACACAGTCAGGAGCCCACATGGAGTAGGAGTTTGGTCTCACCCAAGGCACTTTGTTCTGAGTGACAATCATGCCATGATCTGTCCAGTCAGTCAGATTCTCCGATGAGAACACGTGGTAATCTTCCATGCAGAACCAGTCCTGACGTTGTCCAACGGGAGGCTTGATGTCGTGCGATGGGTAGAGATACACCTTATTATTAAACACGCGCGCGGTTGGGTCAGCCGTAAATTGATTACGGATGATTGGGTTCTGTGCCGTTAGCGCAAGCGGCACACCCATCAGAAACATTGCAATTAGGTGTTTCATTGGCTAGTAAATAAAGTAATTGATAATTTGATAAAGTGTTTGCAAAATTTGTGCAAATATAGCAATAAATAATTATCCGAACGAAATAATTGACACACTATTTCTTAAAAAAGTTATAAACAGACAAAAGATTGGCGGTATTGGCACATAATTCGGAATAAAATTCGTACCGTTGATGTTCATCGAAGGTACTCGCGTTCGGAAAAACTCAAATTAATTTGGTTATTCACTCACTTATTCGTACCTTTGCACTCGCAAAAATGGCAAAGCTCGTAAAACATATCTATATATTGGTGCTGATGATGCTGGCATGGGTTCCCGTGTCGGCACAGGATGTGTCTTCTGTTGAAGACTCCACGTCCATGGATTCTCGTATGGATTCCATCGAGATTTCCCTCTTGACTTGCACCCCTGGCAAAGACATGTATGCGAAGTTTGGACATACGGCTTTGCGTGTGAGAGATTACACCATCAATCGGGATGTGGTCTTCAACTACGGATGCTTCGACTACAATGCCAACAATTTCGTGCTGAAGTTTGTGCTCGGACAAACCGACTACCTGCTGGATGCGGAGGAGTTTGAGTTCCTGAAGTATCGTTATGGAATGTTGGGGAATGGCGTGTCTGAGCAGGTGTTGAATCTTAGTCAGGAGGAGGCAAACCGTCTGTTGGCGATGCTGTTGGAGAACCTGCGCCCCGAAAATCAGGAATACCGATATAATTGGCTCTACGATAACTGCACAGAACGTGCACGTGACATGATAGAGAAGGCTGTAGATGGGAAGATTGAGTATGCCAAAGTGACCAACCCCGACATCACAGTAAGGGAGATGTTGCATCATTGTCTGGAAACCTCACCATGGGTGGCGTTCGGCATTGACCTCATTCTGGGCGCAGAGATTGATCAGAAAGTGACTGACCGCATCATGATGTTTTTGCCCGATGTGTTGAAAAGAGAGTCAGATGGAGCGCACATCATCCGACAGGATGGTACACGGGTGGAATACGTCAATAGAAGAGCCGTTGTGTTGGAAGACACGAATGCGCCAGAGAAGGCATATACAGTGGGCTCACCATTGTTTGTATTTTCGTTGCTGCTGTTGTTCACAATGGCATTGTTCGCTTATGAATTGAGACATCGTCACTATGTGATGTGGTTTGATGTGGTGATGCATGTGTGTCAGGGATTGGCAGGATTGCTGGTGGCATTCCTCTTCTTTCTCTCTGAGCACCCGGCTGTGGATAGCAACTGGCTCGTCATCATCTTGAATCCCCTACCCCTTTTCTATGCTGTATGGCTTATCTATTGCCAACGGACGAGACGCCACAATCGGGTAGCATACATCAACCTGGCTGTCTTGGCGGCATTTTTGGTCACCATGACCCTATGTCCGCAATCTTTCAACCCTGCCATGTGGCTGATTGTGGTCAGTTTGCTCATCAGAGCCTTGTCACAAGCCCATTTTGCCAGTCCACATGCTGAAAGAAAGTTCCCTTTCGGACGGTCTTTAGAACTTAACTCAAGAAGATGAAGAAACAGATACTTACAACATTCTTTGCCTCCATCGCAATGGCTGGCACGATGGCACAGACAGGCTCTGTGCCACGATTGGTTGTAGGCATCTCTATTGACCAACTTCGTTCCGACTATCTCAATGCCTTTATGCCATTGTATGGTGATGGCGGTTTCAAACTGTTGTTGGAAAAGGGACAGGTTTATTCGAATGTACAATATCAGCACTCACCTGTTGACCGTGCATCAGCCATCGCGTCAGTCGTGACGGGTACCGTTCCATACAATCATGGCATCATTGCTGAGGAATGGATGAGCCGTACCGAACTGCACACGAACTATTGTGTGGATGACCGTAGTCATAAAGGTGTAGGCACTAACGATAACTCTTCTCCGAAAAACCTTTTGGTCAGCACCATTGGTGATGAACTGAAAGCAGCCACGAAAGGTAAGGCTTTGGTTTACAGCGTGGCACCCTATCGGGAAGCAGCCATTCTTGCGGCAGGTCATGCAGCAGATTGGGCAATGTGGATTGACAACCAAAGTGGTAAGTGGGCTGGCACCACCTATTACGGAGAAGTACCCTCATGGTTTCGCTACCTCGATGGGAATGGCATCGCGGACAGAATCTCTTCGCTGACATGGAATCCAAAGAACGATGTAGTTGGAACATATAATTACTACTTGACCACTGCTCAAAAGTCTTTCTCACATTCATTCGTGGGCGATAGCCGATTTAGGGTGTTCAAGACCTCCGGCTTAGTCAATGAAGAAGTGACAAAGGCGGCACGTTCCTGCATTGAAAATGGTCACGCAGGAATGGACGAAGTGACAGACTTCCTGTCTGTCTGCTACTATGCTGGCGATTTCCATGCTGACAATACCATTAGCACCACGACGGAGTTACAAGACACCTACATTCGTCTGGATGAGGAGTTGTCCACTCTGTTGAAGAAGATTGACCAGTTGGTGGGATTGGAGAGAACACTCATCTACATCACCTCCACAGGCTATGACGAAGTCAACAACTCCGAGGAACTGGCAACCTACCGCATTCCGACGGGCGAGTTCAACATCAACCGATGTGGCACCTTGCTGAACATGTATCTTTGTGCTATGTATGGCAATGGACAGTATGTGGAGAGTTGCTATGGCAACCAGTTCTATCTGAGCCATAAGCTTTTGGAACAGAAGCAACTGAAACTGGCAGAGGTGCTGGAACATTGCGAAGATTTCCTCTTCCAGTTCAGTGGCGTGAGGGATGTATTCACTTCTCATCGCATCACACAAGGTGCATGGACACCTGGCATCAGCACCATCCGTAATGGTTTCAATCCTAAATGTTCAGGTGACATCATCGTACAGGTTTCTCCTGGATGGAACATAGTAGATGAAGACCGAGGCACCAAGCGAATGCAGCGTGACTCCTTCTTCGAATTCCCCTTAATTTTCTTTGGATATACGATAAAAGCCGAGAAGGTGGCAACACCTGTCACGGTGGATTGCATTGCGCCAACAGTGGCACATCACATCCGCATCAGAGCACCCAACGCATGCTCTACCCCACCACTCTTTTAACCAGCCCACGCTTTGGGCGATTTTCACATTTTACGAACTAAAAACAAATATATATGGGATTTTCATTAAATAAACTTCTTAGCACGTTGTTTGGCAACAAGGCGGCTCGCGACATCAAGGAGATTCGCCCGATTGTGGAACAGGTGCTTGCTGTGGAGCCAGAGATTCAGCAACTCAGCAACGACGAACTTCGTGCCAGGGTCGATGAGATTAAGGCACAACTGCAAGATAGAGTGAAGGATAAGCGTGCGGAGATTGCCGAACTGAAAGAACAGATTCAAAAGACTGAGATTGATAAGCGCCAACCTATCTTCGAGGCGATTGACAAGAAAGAGGTGGAGGTGCTCGACCTTTTCGAAGAAGGTTTGACAGAAGTGCTGCCTACGGTATATGCCATCGTGAAAGACACTGCCCGTCGTTTTGCTGAGGCAGAAAATGGCGATGTCATCGTGACTGCAACTGATTTTGACCGTGACCTCTCCATTGAGCATGACTTTGTGGACATCGACGGCGACAAAGCCATCTGGCACAACCATTGGGTTGCAGGTGGTAACGAGATGACATGGAACATGATTCACTATAACGTGCAACTCTTCGGTGGTATCGTGCTCCATCAGGGTAAAATTGCCGAAATGGCGACGGGTGAAGGTAAGACCCTTGTGGCTACATTACCTGTGTTCCTCAATGC
>JBGUGM010000223.1:0-2218 GCA_045111535.1 Bacteroidaceae bacterium | reverse complement strand
AAGCACCTGTGACAAACGTGACTGTTCTGCGGAAGTCAGTTCATGGACATACTGTTTCTTGCCGTCATCAGTAGTGAGGACGGCAGTACCGCTGTCCTTAATGGTCAACATAGCGGATTTCAGATTAGGCGTAAATCCGCTGATATCGATCCTCCGGTTGACCAAGGCACCCGTTACTGTTTCCATTTTCTCTTCTTTGCTTTTGTTCTCCATCTGCATACTGAGAAGAAGCATCGTCATGAACATTTTCATAATGGAATCCAAAAGGCCACCGCCCTCACCTTGTCCGCTAAGAGCCAAGGCTGAATCATCAGAAGACATCAGCATGGTCAGCCAGTCATTGGGAGTAACCTGCTGCTGTTGCGTAGCAGCTGGCGATGTCAGTGTTCCACCTGCCTGGTATTGTGCCAACAGATCTTTGCCATTATACTGAGCCTGTTTCTGAAGATTCCCTTTCTGGTTGATTTCAGCAAGATAGGCAGCAGGATTGACCCATTGTTGCTTTCCTTCAGATGAGATATTGATGACACCAAAATGCAGATGTTCACCTGTCGTGCGAGTGCCAGTGTTTCCTGATACACCCAGCTTCTGGCCAGCCTGTACGGTGTCGCCTTTCTTGACATCGATTTGAGAAAGGTGCATATACTGTACTTGTGTCTTACTGCCATCAGGGCGAGCATATTCCACAGTTACAGTCTTGCCACCACCTGTATTGGTGTTATGATTGACGGCCACTACTGTTCCGTTGTTCTCCGTTGCAAGGACTGCATCACCATTGGTTTTGATATCGATTCCATGATGAACTTGTGTCCTGCTTCGATCCATCGGGTCTTTTCGTGGTCCATAAGGAGAAGTTATGAGCATAAAGGAGTCTCGCTTAACTGGCATACTGTATTCACCTTGCGGCAAATCCATTCCTGTTGACTTCAGCTCGTTATTACTGGATGGACTGGTAGATGCACCAGCCTTCAATGGATTGGAGGCAGTGCCGAATTGCCGTCCTTCCCTCTTCATCTGCTCCATAACCATCTGGTCATACTTCTGGAGGTTGCTGCCCTCGATAACACCAACGATGGTCGAAACATAATTGGAGGCAGTGGCATAGCCGCCCTTTTTAATGCCAGCAGCCCATCCCCTGTAATCATCAGGAGATAAGTTCCCGACATATTTTTGATAACGTGAAGCCATGAGGACTTTGGAATGGTCCTCATAGCTTTGTCCCACATTGTCATACTTCTTGAACTTCTCGTTTGGCTTGTCATCGTTTGCAAGGACGTATGCACCGTTGAACTCGCCCTTCACACCAAAATGATTATTGACTGTCCGGGCAAGGGTGCTCTTGCCGTTAGCAGACTCAATGATGCCTTGCGCAAGGGTCACAGAAGCAGGTATGCCGTACCTGCGCATCTGTTCCATGGCGTACTCCGCATACTGGTCTATGTATTGCTGTCTTGAATTGTTTGCCATAATGTTTCATTATCTGTGAACACCTCGATGCTGTTCCTCCTCCTGTTTTTTAGCAGGAGCAACAACTTCTTTCACTTCTTGCTTGTTTTCCTGAGAAGATTCTTCAGAGTTTCTTTTTGCTGTGGCACGGGGATACTCCAACTGGTCACAGATGGCCACTCGCTCACCGGCACGGATAAGCTTTGGCAAATAGGTATCAAGAGCATGATAAGGGAATCCTGCCATCTCCACAGGTTTGCCATCCGGCCCTTTTGTCTTGCTGCTTTTAGTCAGGGTAATGCCAAGAACCTGGGATGCTTTTCTCGCATCCTGTTGATAGGTCTCATAGAAATCACCGACACGGAACAGCAAAAGAGCATCTGGATGTTTGCTCTTCAGATCCAGGAACTGTTTCATCATGGGCGAAAGGACAACAGCAACTACAGCCTTGGTTTCTGCTTTGGTCGCATCCTCCTTGACTTTCTCTTCCTGCCGTTCTTTCTCTTTCTGCTCTGGCGAATTACGGCGTTTCTCTTCTTGCTGATTGTTCCTACGTTCCTGCTCCTCATGAAGTTTTGTGCCATCAACTTCTGGAGCAACCCTTTCTTTCGTTTCTTCGAGTTTTCTTGCAAGGACATCAGAATAAAGGGCTGCTGCCAAATGCTTTTTGTAGTCCTGTTTGTCATCTGCCAGCCACATGCGCTGCCATTGCTGTTGATTGACCTCACGGGCTTGGAGCCTATTGCCGTCGATGGTAGGTACACACAGAATG
>JBGUGM010000222.1:0-3402 GCA_045111535.1 Bacteroidaceae bacterium | reverse complement strand
CTTAACCGGGGAGTATGTTCCTCCATGGGACTGCTTCTATGATCATCCACTCTGTTGGCGCAGGGTGGGTGATTTTTTCGTTATGGGCAAAAATCAGACTGATTTTGCACTTTTTGGCATCGGAAAATATAGCAAATGCTATATTCAGAATTTTGCAAGATATTTCTCCAATATCTTTTTATCTGCATCCTTCTGCAGCTTGAAGATCCGGACACCATCAGGTGTGGTCAGCTCCAGGATCCACAGATCCTTCCCTCTGCCAAGAACACCACCGGCAACAGCTCCTTTGGCACCAAACAGGACAGCACCGGCCACAGCTTCATTGACTCCTGTTGACTTTCCATACTCAGAGCTGAGAAACAGATCTGTTTTAACATTCGGATCTGACAGATCTATCTCAGAGTTGACAGCAGTGTGCAGTGTCTTGACTTCTCTGATGATCAGCTTTTTGGGATCCAACTCCATGAGGAGCTGAATGTCACCATGGTTCCGGCCATCTGCTGAGACATTCACTTCATTCACAATGATCCTCTTTGACATGATACTCATAGTGCATGTGCGTCCTTTTCTATTTTTTGCACATCATCCTTTTCCCAGTCATTGTTCTCTACATGCCGGAGTGCATGCAGATATGCGTCAACTCTCTCCTGGTGAGAGAGCTTTGCATTCAAGTAAATGGTATACCCATCAAGGCATGGTGTCACCATCTCATTGACCTGATCAGGCAGGTCAACAATGTACACATAGATATCATCCATCTGGATTGGTCTCCTTCAGTCTTATGAGCAGGTTTATGGCCATTTGAACATCCTCAGGCTTTGCTCCTCTCCTGGCATCAAGCAGTGCTCTTGTCATCGGATCCTCAAAGGCTTCCTGTGCTATTCTTTTGGTTTCTATATTTAGATAATACTCTTCTTCCTGTGCATCTTTCTGTACACCTAACAACTCATTTACTGTCATACCAAAATAATCAGCAATCTTTTGAAGACGGTCATCAGGAATGCTGCCTTTTTTGAGCTGGCTGATATATCCATTGGCAAAGCCACAGTCCCTCTCCAATCTGGAGATGGGGATCTTTCTTTCCTTGCATATCATCTTCACTCTCTCAACAGTATTCATGCTACCCTCCCTCAATAATTTAGGCAAAAGCCTAAAAAAGTCATTGACAAATTAGAGAATAGCCTATATACTCTACTTAGATTTAGGGGAAAGCCTAAATTCAGAGCAAAATAATAGGTGATTCTCAGTAAAATATGTACCGACAATACTATTTTAGATTATTACCTAATTATTATCAATAGGCTATCCCCTAAAAACATTACAAAGAAAGGAGGATGATTTTGTGATTTATGACAAAATCAAAAAGCTCTGTGATGAGTTAGGGATCACAATCATGGAGTGTGAGAAGAGAGCCGGTCTTGGTAATGGTGTTATCTCTGGATGGAAGACTTCCAGCCCCAGACTGGACAAGATCAAAGCTGTAGCTGATGTGCTGCACACCACAGTAGATGAACTGATGAAAGGAGACTAATTATGCATGAAGATAAGCAGAAGATCTGTGACCTGCTTCTGCCTGCACTGCAGGCCACTAGGAACCTGTATGATCTGGTCAGCCTGAAGTATGAGCGGATCGGAGACTGTGACGAGATTGTGACAGCCACATTTGATAATGGCTATTCCAAGACAGTCAATGTCAGCATGGACTCCGGCACGGCCATGATCAGGGACATTGTGAAACAGATTGTATAAGGAGGAATGACATGGAGGTAACAAGATATCAGAAGGTTGAGACAGACAGCCTGCAGGAAGGTGACCTGCTTACCATTGATGGTGTGCAGTGGATCGTGATCAAGGCTGACGGTGATGACATCAAGGTGCAGCAGTATGACCACATTGAGGATCATGTCTTCAATGAAGACAACACCAACAACTATGAGGGATCAGATCTGCAGAAGTACCTGGAAGAGTACAGGAAGAAGTTCAGGAGCAGGGCACTTGGTGAGTTTTACATCCTACCTGAAGACGCATATGAGAATGGATTCCTGTCAGATCCCAAGAACAGGATCCGGTTTGATGAAGACGGATATGCCACATGCTACTGGACTTCTACTCCGCACGTTGGCTATGGGAGCTATGTCCGTCACATCCTTACTTCGGGCATTGTCTGCAACAATAATGCCCACTTTAGCCTCGGTGTGGCCCCAGCTTGCAAACTGAATCTTGCATCTGGAATCGGCACCGACAGGTGCCGGGAGGAACTGGTGGAGCTGCTGCAGAAAGCATTGGAGATGCTGTCATGATCAGAAAGATCACGCCGGAGCAGGCAGCCAGGGTGATGGGATGCAGTGCACAGTTTGTCCGGATCGGCCTGCAGAGAGGCCTGCTGGATATTGGTGATGCAGTCAAGATGTCCAGCAAGTGGACCTACAATGTATCACCGGCCAAGCTGGCAGCAAGGCAGGGGATCACGGTGGGGGAGCTGGAGAGGAGCCTGAAATGAAGTGTTATTACAACAGCTGCTGTGGTGAGGGCAAGGTGGCACCATGCTGCCATGACTGCAGCAAAGACTGTCCTGACCGGTGTCCTTTTAAGGTGAGGACAGCATGCATCTGGCTGGTAGAGGGGAAGGAACATGATACTGAAGAAAATGAAACTGGCACCGGAGAAGAGGATCCGGATCTGCACTGAGCATGGTGCTAACTTCATCTACATTGGTACAGCCGGAGAGCTGGACTACAAGGAACTGAACACCAAGCTGTGGTCAAAGGCAAGGGAGAGAGCGCTGGATGCACTCCTGAAGTATGACCTGAACAGACCAGGCACCATGAAGGCCTTTGGCCGGTCCGTGGTAAAGCTCCTCAAATGGCAGCCGGTGCAGGACCGGGAAGTGGTGGAGAAGTACAAAGGCCACTATGAGTATGACAGCCTGGTGATCAAGGTCACCGGTGAGGACGGCTGGACCAACTATGAGCCGGAAGTGGAACCACTGGATCCGGTTACTATGAGCACGGATGCTGCAGCAGCTCTTGTGGCTGCGGTGTACAAGGAGTTATGCCAGGAACTGGTGCACGGATATGAGGTCAAGTCTGAGGGCACCATAGCAATGTGTGAAAGAGAGATCAGGTCCAACAGGTATGGACTCATGGATGATCCTGAAGGACTGATCAGAGAATGCAGAAAGAAAGCAGGAAGGAGATAAGAATGGGAATAATGGATGCTTTTAATGCTGAGGACAGGATCACAGTCACTGTCAGCAAGTTTGGAACACTGATCAAAGAGGCAGCCAAGACGGACATCCTGATGAATGCCGTGAACTGTGAAGTGCCTTATGTGTACATCAGGGAGATGGTGACCGGCATCAAGGAAGAGGATCCGAAAAAGGAGACACCTGTGAACAGGCTG
>JBGUGM010000221.1:0-9263 GCA_045111535.1 Bacteroidaceae bacterium | reverse complement strand
TCGCTGACCAGTGTGCTGGTGCTGGCGAGATAACGATCAAGAAGATGTTTGGCGAATATGGCATCTATTGCGACGGGAAAATTTTTGGACTCATCTGCGATGACTGTCTCTACATCAAACCCACGAAAGCAGGACGTGCCATGCTCCGTACTTTCGACCCTCGCCCTCCTTACCCTTCTGCCAAAGACTACTTCTACATCGCAGAGATTGATGACCACGAATACCTTGCGGAACTTGTTCGTGTGAGTTGTATGGAACTGCCAATGCAGCAACCCAAACCCAAGAAAAAGCGTTATTTGTTCTTGTTTATACTCGCTTAATCGTAACGTTGAACTATTGTTCGAAGTTACTCACGCTCGAAAATAAAAATAAATACGGATTTATTTTGTATTTTACTCACTTAATCGTAACTTTGCCCCCGTTAACTAAAACGTGGAATTATGATAGTATATCCTAATGCGAAGATTAACATCGGTTTGAACGTCGTGGAGAAGCGTCCGGACGGCTACCATAATCTGGAGACGGTGTTTTATCCTATAGGTCTGCAAGATATCTTGGAGATTCAGGAGATTGAGACGGATGCGCCTGCGTGTGGCTATAGGTTGAAAGTGACGGGCACAGTGTTGGATGGCTCACCAGAGGATAACCTGGTGGTGAGGGCATTGAAGTTGCTGAAGAAGGACTTTGATTTGCCTCCTGTGAGCATCGGGCTGTATAAGCATATCCCGACGGGTGCTGGGCTTGGTGGTGGTTCTGCTGATGGTGCCTTCACGGTGAAGACGCTGAATGAGCGGTTCAAGTTGGGACTGACCATTCAGCAGATGGAGGACTATTGTTCTCAGTTGGGGGCAGACTGTCCTTTCTTCATTCAGAACAAGCCTGTGTTTGCAACGGGCATCGGGAATGTGTTTCACCCTCTTGAGGTGAACTTGAGATATAAGCAGTTGGTGCTGGTGAAGCCTGACACGTTTGTTTCGACGAAGGATGCCTATGCGAAGGTGAAGGTGCAGCATCCTGAGAAGCAGTTGCCGGAACTGTTGGCACAACCCATTGAGACGTGGAAGGACACGGTGGTGAATGACTTTGAGGCGAGTGTGTTCTCGAAGTACCCAGAGATTGCTGCCATCAAGGATAAGATGTATGACCTCGGTGCTGTGTATGCCAGCATGTCGGGCAGCGGTTCGAGTGTCTTTGGCATCTTCGAGGATCCTGTGGAGAACATCGACGAGAAGTTCAGCGGGATGTTCTGCCGGCAACGGGAACTGTAAGGCAAAAGAAAAGGATGAACTCAAACGGGTTCATCCTTTTTAGTCGTAGAAGTTCCAACTCAATCCGAAGCGGATGCTGGCTGGATTCATCGGGTAGTTGGGTGACCAGAAATAGCGTCCATCCGATTGGTTGAAGTGGTGATACATCACATAGAAGCGTGTACGTTTCAAGTCGAAATTGGCATAAACAGAGAGAAGTGGGTAGTTGCCCACTTTTTCTTTTTTCTGGGCGTTCTGATTCATGAACATGCCAATGACGGGCGAGTAGTCAGGTGCGTTGTATTCGGTGAAGTACTTCATGTCGGCACCGAACTCTGTCTTGAGCACCTTGGCAATCTTGAAGCGCAGGTAGAGGTTGGTGTAAAGCGACACGACAGGGAGTGGCAGCACGTCTGAGTGGCTGCTGGTTTGATAGGTGATGTCGTTTTCCCAATGCAGGATGCCGAGTTTGAAGTCTTGGCGCAGATTGGCACTGACCACTTGGATGTTGTCGCTACATTGCATGGGGGTGACGTTGTTGCTCACCACAGAATTTCCGTCAGAAGTGGGCAATGCGATGCCTGTGTTCTGGAAATAGCAGAAGTTCTTGATGTTCTCCACGCCTAACGTAATCTTGGTGTTGGTGTGGGGTATGTTAATCACGCCCTCGATGCGCTGTCTGAACTCATTGTCGAAATTATTGTCCCACCACGCATGTTTGCCATGATAATGGTCAAAGTAGAAACTGGGGCCAATATTCTTGATGTAGCCATTGAGTGCCACTTGAGCAGTGTCGCCAAGTAATGGAATATTCACCTCTGCATGACCATCCACTTCGAATTGCCCAATGTCTTGTCCTGCCACCACAAACTCGCCATCAAGGTTATAATGCACAGTGGTGCCTTGCGTACGGATGATCTGTCCTCCTACCAATACATTATGCTCATGGAACTCCTGCTGGTCAACCAGTCCTGTGGTGTTGGTATAGTAACCGCCATAACGGGTGGAGTCGGGGAGTGCGAAGCGATTGTATTCATAGCCCACATAGGCATTCAATCCGAACAATGCCCACTTGTTGAAACCCTCACACAGCGAAAGTCCCAGCAGGTTTTTGACATAGAAGTGCTTGGTGTAGTCCTGCGTGGTGTCGCCTGGCAGATAAGTGTACGAGTGGTAATTCTCCGTTTCCTTGTAGGCACGGTGGTTGCGCATCATGTTCTGGAGTTTCACCGTATGGAAGATCTTGCTGACAGGCACAAACACCTCCTTGGTGGTGACTGAATCCACTTCTTCATCCCGATAGAAACCGAAGTTGTAGTGGTGATTGAAGAAGAAAACGTCGTGTTCCTGACGATTCCATGTCTGCGAAAGCACGGTGGGGATGTCATTCGAGTTGAGTTCCCTTGCCATGTTCTCGGGGTTGGTGATATACTCCTCATCCTCGATGCCGCCATTCTCAGCAGTCTTCATGAAGTTGTGCTGGTAGTAGAAGTGGAAGTTGTAATGGTCGGCAAGGTAAGAAGCCCATGCCGAAGCATTCATGTAGGATGTGGATTGTGTGTCGTAATAGCCGCGACCATAGATGTAGTCGAAGATGCCGCCAAAGTTGAACTTCTTGCCAGCATTGTTGGTGTAAGTTGCCTTGACGTGGTCAGAACCTGTGTTCTTCGAACCGTTCCAGTTGTAGGTCACGTTCATGAAGGGTGACTTCGTGTTGTAAAATCGGAAGTTTTCCGTATCGACAAAGAACATGTCGAAGGGAGATGTGAACATGAAGTCTGGGATGATGTCACGCTCCATGAAGATGCGTGACATACGTGGAGAACCGACATTACCCAACGAGTTGTAGTGTCCTTCGATGCCTTCTGGCAAATCTGTATTCATGAACATGTGATGAAGCGTGTCAACATTCGTGTCCGTCATGTTGCCATATTTCTCGTCCACTGTCCATGCTCTCACATCGTTGGGAACCACCTTCTTTTTCTTCGTCTCGGCAGAGTCGGGACGGGCGTCCATAGACAAGTCAGAGTTTGTCTCCAACTCTGATATGATACGCTGCGCATGGCTTGACGAAGCAAGAAATGCGAAGAAAAAGAATATGATTAAATGTCTTGAAATCAAAGTTTTAAGTATTAAAACATGAATCGCAGATAGAACTCTATCAATTTCAGCGCGATGGCACCGAAGCCGATGCTGAAGAAGAGCACACGCTGTTCGGGGAGAGCGAAATAAATCACGACAGCAGCCACACAGCCCGCCATGAACACCCAGTTCAGCACCCTGCGTGCTGTCTCCACATTGTGGCTGGATGACTTGCCTTTGTGCCACTTTTTTCGGCTCTCGTTCTTGCTATCCGCGACAGCCTCCGCGATGATTTTATCGACGTCTTCTTGATTCATTATTTGTTGATGGCTTCAGAGATTTCCTTCTTCAGTTCGTTCACCAAGTCAATGGTCTTGATGCGGAACTTGCCGTTGATGCGTCTCAGTTCACCCTTCTTGCTCAGGCACTTGGAGTCTGTAATCCACTCCTCAGCAGTCATGCGGAGGAACTCGTTATCGCCCTGATCCACGTTGAAGGAAAGGGTGTGAAGCATAAACTCCACTTTGCCCTCGCTGACGCTCAAATCCAGCAGGTAGAAAGCCTGTGTGAAGTTCTTGGCAAGGGGTTTGATGGAGAAAATCAGTTCCTCGGCACCTTGGCACTCAATCTTGCCGCTCTGCTTGTTGGCTTCCTTCACCTTCGAGAACTCGAGGTTCTTGAAGAAATTGGGCTCCTTGTAGTCGTCACCCATCATGCTGTTGGGCTCATATCGGAGGCTTGCCCACTGTGCCACCTTATTGAAGATGTCCTCTTTACTCTTGTCTGGGGCAGCGATGACATCCTTGAACACCACCTTGCCAGCCTCTTCAGGGACTGCTCCCTGTGCTGAATATGCAGATGTGTCGGCTTTTCCCTTAGGGGCTTTCCGGCTTAAAAGACCTTCACGTTGTGCTTGCATCATCAAGGGGAGTGCCACTGCAAAGAGGGCAATGATAATCTTCTTCATTTTGTCTGTGATTTTTTAAGATGTTATTTGGTTGCAAAGTTAATGCTTTTACCGTTTATGGTCAAATTATTACTTCTAAATATTCTAAAAACACCTGATAAAACGAGGAAGAGGGTGTAAAGACACAAAAAAGAAGACGCCCATTGGACGTCTTCCGGTCATTGTTTCACTCTATATAAATTTTTGGAAATAAGTCTGATTATTTCTTGTTGTTGTTATTGTTATTGTTGTTGGGCGTTCCGTTCCATCTTGGTGTTGTCCAGCGGTTCATGGTGTTGTTTCTGCCTGGCTGGAACTGGTTGAGGGCTTCCACCTGGAAACGTGCCAGTGCCACTCTCACGCCGTAAATCTTCTTCCATGAAAGCACCGTGTGGAATTTCTTGTAGTACGTCTGTTCCACCTTTCGGCTTTCTATCTCGAGGCTCGTCACCCTCATCACCATCTGCTCGTAGTCCTCCTCGCTGATGTTGGTGTTTCTGAATGCCTTCATCATGATTTCCCTCTGCTGTCTGCCCAACTGACGCTGCTTGGTCTGCATCTCGTTGAGGAGCGGGAAGAACTTTGCTGTTTCTGCTTCGGTCAGGTGCGCCTCACGTGCCACGAACTCATTCATGTGCTTCGTGTACGAGGCTGGGTCGAACTCAGCCCTTGGGTTCTGAATCCTTCCGAAACCTTGGTTCTGTGCGTTCACGCAGAAGCAAATCAGCAAGGTGGTGATGAATAATGCAATTCTCTTCATGGGGGTGTTGAGTGTTGGTGTTTCTGTCCAGCGACGTCACTTATTCTCCGAAATCTTCCGATGCCAGATAGTAGTAAACATCGACATTGTCCACCATTGCGTAGTTCACTAAGTCCTCGTTGTAGTTTTCTGGTGTGTACAGGGCAGTGGTTTCAGCCTTTTGCTGTTCAACCGGAGTGGAAGAAGGCGTAGGGATGAATTTCAGCGCCACTGTGACGATGAGAACGAGCGATGCCGCGATGGACATGGTGCTAATCCACAGATTACGACGACGGTTCTTGTGGATGCTGAAGAGTTGCGCACTGCGTGCAGGAGCCTCCTCTGCCTTTTCAGGAACCTCTTGTTCGACGGAATCAATCTGCTCCATGATACGAGCAGTCAGATTGTCGAAATATTCGTCAGACACCTTGAATGGGTATCTGCCGCCCTCTGGGGCGAATATTCGGTTGTTCTTTGTACTCATAATCATACTAATTTTTTAGTTTCGTTATCCTTGTGACTATTTTTCTTTAGAAAGGTTTAATCCTTTCAGTGATTTTTTTATTCTTTTGACTTCACAAAATTGGTGATCTTCTCCACGGCGATGTGGTAGGAAGCCTTCAAGGCTCCCACGCTGGTGCCCACGAGGTCGGAAATCTCTTCGTATTTCTTGTCCTCGAAGTACTTCATGCAGAACACCTGCCGTTGTTTGGCAGGTAGGGTGGAGACTGCCTGCATCAGCAGTTTCTGCGTGTTGTCGCCGTCGAAATACTCGTCAGCCACAAAGTTCGCCTGTTCCACAAAATCTTCATCGTCAATCGACGCCATCTGTTTCTTTTGTTTCAGAAACGTGATGGACTCGTTGTATGCTATCCTGTACAGCCATGTGAAGATGGCTGATTCGCCCTTGAAATTCTCCAGACCTCTCCACGCCTTGATGAACGTGTTCTGCAGCACATCGTCCGTGTCGTCGTGGTTCTGCACCACATAGTGGATTTTCCAATAGAGTTGACGCGAATAGACGTTGACAATCTCCTCGAAGGCCCTACGCCTGCTTTGCGGGTCTTGAATCCTCTTCAGTATGTCTTGTTCGTCTATCTTTGCCATCTCGGTTGGTTACTGTGCCGTTTTGACAAGTCTGGTTTTAGGTGTGGTTTAGAATGACAAAAGTGAAAGTCCTTCAATCCACGGGGAAAAGACAAACTTTCACTTTCGCTTTTTATGACAAAATTATTAACCCTTTCTCAATGAGTAGGTTCGCATCTTAGTGCAGGTAAACCTTGCGCGTGAACTTGCCAATCTTGACAATGTAGAATCCACGTTGCAGTTGACCCAGATCGAAGGTCTTCGATGCGCTGTCGATGTTCTGTGTGTAGAGTTTCTCGCCTGTGAGGCCATAAATCTCCAGCACCTGTCCTTCCGCGTTCTTCACACGGATGGTGGAACCGCTCACAGCAATGGTGACCTGGTTCTGCTCCATCTCAATCTGGCTATTCTGTATCTCCTCCGTCTCAGCCATCATCGTGGCAGGCACAGACGAAAGACACGCCATCAATAGAAGGACTTTTGATATTTTAAGTACAGATTTTACCATGCACAATACGTTTTATGGTGCAAATATAGAGCCTTTTTTGCTTACCACCAAATTTTTTTTGAAAAAAAATGCACTTTTGTACAATAAAAATAAAAAATGGCTGACACAAACGCCAGCCATTCTATATATATAAATAATGTGTAAACGTCTTTTTAGAAGAACTTGTAACGGTTGTCCTTCACCTTCGCCTTCATGTAGAGCGAGTTGATGATGGTGCTTGAAGCGTTGCGGAAGTGGTTCATGCCGATGGATGCCTCCTCGTTCTTCGCGTCAAACTTCTCGTCAGTCTTGGTCTTGTTGATGACCTGCATCATGTACACACCGTTGTTGCCCTTCACAGGACCTGCGAATGCACCCTTGGCAGTCTTCGTAGCCACAGCGCTCACGAGAGGTTCAGATGCGCCTGTCGAAGCGATGAATGCAGGAGCGCTGAATGACACGTGCTTGATGGTGTCAACCACCACGTTCTTCAGTTTCTGAGCCTCTGCGATGCTCTTCACGCTCTTGGCAGAATCGTAGATCTTGGCAATCTTCTTCTCGTTCTTCACGATCTCGGTCAGGTCATCCTTCAGTTTCTCCTGTGAGCGGTAACCCTCCTTGTTGATGCCTGTCAAGGCAACCAACAGCAGGTGGTCGTTGCTGCCACATTCGTAGAGAGGAGAGATGTCACCCACCTTTGCCTCGTCAAACACCCACTTCAGCGCGTCGCGAGTGGCGCGGATGCCAGCGATGCCGTGAGCAGAAGTTGTCACGTCGTTGAGAGGACGAACCACGTAGCCGCTCTTGGCTGCGTTAGCCTCAATCTTCTCCACGGTCGTGTTCTCAGCCACGAAAGAAGAGAACTTATTGTATTCCTTGCTGTAAGTCTCGTCAGAGAACTTCAGTTCCTTCACCACAGCAGCCACATTGTACTTCGTCACAGGGTTCGCATTCTTCATCACCTGCAGGATGATGGTGGAACCATTCTCCAGTTTCAGTTTCTTGGTCTCACCCACATTCATGCCGAAGATCGTGTTGATGTAGAGTGCATTGTCTGCATCGAGCGAAGCGTTCTGGTACTCAGCCGTAGCAATCCATGTAGAGTCACCAGTCTGGTTGTACTTCTTCGCGATGTCCTTGAACTGAGCGCCACCGCTGAGAGCCGTCATGATGCTGTCAGCCTTCTTCGCGATGTCAGCCTCGTCCTTGCCAATCACGCCCAACTGGCGGAACAGCACAGAGTCAGCCTGAGTCGTCTTGCCCAATACCTTATAAGTATAGTAAGTGTTGGTCATTGGGTCGAAAGCAGGAGCCTTCACCACACCCACGGCAGTAGAGTCGATAGTGGAAGAGATCATGCTTGGGAAAGCCTCCTTCAACTTGTACACATCAGAGTAGGGGAGCAGGGAAGTAGCCTGACGCACAGCGTTGCCAGCCGTAGCGTTGCTTGTGGCAGCCGTCAACTTCGCAGCAGCCTCAGCCATCTCAGCCTCAGCAGCCTTCTTGTCGGCGTCGCTTGCCACCACCAGCACGTCAATCATCTTCACGTCGCGGGTCTCGATGAACTGCTGATACTGTTCCTTATCCTCGTTGTACTTCGCGGTCAGTTCCTCGTCAGTCACCTTCACGTCGTCATCGCTGACCGAAGCGGCAGGGATAGCGGCGAGCAGGATGTCAGACTCCTCGGCACGGCTTTCGAAAGCCTGCTTAGCCTCCACAGGGTTGCTGAGGAAGCACTGAGAGAGCAGCACCTGGTATTTCTGAGTGAGCAACTGGTCACGAATCTGACGCTGTGCAAACAAGTAGTACTTGTACACCTTCTCATAAGCCTCAGGAACCTGAGTGCCGGAATCCTTCAGTTTCTTGTACTCGTTCAGGAACGTGTTCACCGTAGCATAGTCGTAGCGACCCGTCTGCTGGTTCATGAACACTGGCACCTGGAGCATCTGGCTGTAGCCAGTCTTCACCACGTCAGAGATCTCCTCGTCGCTCACAGCGAGACCCAGTTCCTCGCACTGCTTCTGGATGAGTTGCTGCTGCACGTAAGTCTGCCAAGCCTCATCCTTGATGCGGTTCAGTTCGTCCTCGCTGAAAGAACTCTTCTGCTGAGCAATCTCATAGTAAGTCTGCATGTCGTCCACCAGTTTCTGGTAGTCCTGGATAGAGATGGACTTGCCGTCCACTTCGCCGACCTGCTGGCTTGATTTCTGGAAGAGGCTCTCAAGGCCTCTGAATAAGTCGCCGGCGACGAAGAGGAACAACGCCACCGCGATGATGGTCACAAGGAGCACGCCCTTGCTTCTGATTTTTTGTAATGCTGCCATTTTTTTATTTGTTTTTTATTGATTGTATACGGTATAAATGAGTCATTCTGTTCCTTCGCTCACACGGGTTTCCGTTCGCGAAATCGCAAAATCATGCAAAAGTACGAAAAAATTCTCACCTGAACATGCAGTTGGACAAGATTTTTTCATTTTCCATGCTTTTTTCAGCAAAAATCCCATCTTTGTCTTTCATTCCTTCCCCCCTGTTTAGGCTACAAATACAAAACACCCACAAAGTCAAGAGCCTTGTGGGTGTCTGCATGATGTGGTTATTCAGTCATTCACCAACACCTTTCCTTCTGGGGTCATTCCCTCCACGCTGATGTACATTTCCTCACACGTGGAGTTGTTG
>JBGUGM010000220.1:0-4464 GCA_045111535.1 Bacteroidaceae bacterium | reverse complement strand
ATCACCACCCTGCGCGAAGCGACATGGGAGGAGTTGAAGGAAATCGAAGGCAAGGTGTCTGCCGAGGACATCAAGCGCGCCACGTTCGTACTCGGTGAGAAAGACCGCGTGCTGGCTGTGTGTGACGCCCTCGAGAGAGGTGACTATGAGGAAGTGGGCCAGAAGATGTACGAGACTCACTACGGACTCTCGAAGGAGTACGAGGTGTCTTGTGAAGAACTGGACTTCCTGAACGACATTGCCAAGGATTGCTCGGTGACGGGATCCCGTATCATGGGCGGTGGCTTTGGCGGCTGCACCATCAACCTTGTTGCCGAGGAACTCTACGATAACTTCGTGAAGACTGCTGTGACGAAATTCGCAGAAAAGTATGGCAAGAAGCCTGTGGTCATCGACGTAGTCATCGGAGACGGCGCACGCAAGTTGTGCTGATGCCTCCCATCAACATGAACGGTTAGTTTTTCAAAATAAACATTGTTATTGTATGAAATTTATGTAAACATTGGTTTCTAATGAATTTCTAATATCAGAAAGAGGTACGATGTGAATCGTGCCTCTTTCTCCTTTTTTTAGTTTCTTGCACAAAATTGTCCACCCTACACGACAAAATCCAGTATAAAACAAAGTTTTATGCCTCAAAAAGCCTCAAAAAAGTGTCAAAAACACACCAAAAAGGCGTTTTATGCTTTATAACATATTTTTTATAGGTTTTAACACGTGGAAAAGCCGTAACTTTGGCGGACAGTTTATAAACTAATCAATTTCTAACCAAAATTATGAGAAATCTTAAAACGATTTTGATGGGCAGTGCTGCGGCCGTAGCACTCCTGTGTGCGTGCAATTCTGCACCTGAGGTTCAACTGACCAAGTCTGGTATCAACCCTGCCGATTTCGACACTTGCATTGCTGTCGCTTACGACGCTGAAGCAGGTCAGTTCAAGGCTGATACGGAGAACGCAAAGGAAGTGAAACTCTACACCCTTACCAACAAGAACGGCATGGAGGTTTGCATCACAAACTTCGGTGCACGTATCGTGAGCATCGTGGTTCCTAACAAGGAAGGCAATTTCGTTGACGTCGCTTGCGGTTTCGACAAAATTGAGAACTATTTCCCTTGGAACTTCGAGACGGACTTCGGTTGCTCTGTAGGTCGTTATGCAAACCGCATCAACAACGGTGAGTACACTTACAACGGCGAGAAGGTGACCCTGCCAAAGAACAACAACGGTGTGGCTTGTCTGCATGGCGGTTACACAGGTTGGCAGTATCAGGTGTATGATGAAGTGGAAGTGACTCCTCAGGCTTTGGCTCTGCAAATCACTTCTCCTGACGGTGACAACCAGTTCCCTGCAGAAGTGGTAGCAACAGTAGAGTTCACGCTGACTGACAACAACGAAATCGTTATCGAATATGAAGGTGTGGCTGATGGCCCAACTGTTCTGAATATGACCAACCACACTTACTTTAACCTTTCTGGTGACCTGAACAACACAATTGACGAATCCATCCTTTATGTGAATGCAGACAACTACACTCCTGGCGACGACAACCTCATCCCAACAGGTGAGATTCGCTCGGTGAATGGTACTGTGTTTGACTTCCGCACTCCTAAGGCTATCGGTACTGACTTCGACAAGCAAGACCCAGAGATGGAGTCTGTAGGTGGCGGTTATGACCACAACTGGTGCCTGAACACCAAGGGTGACAAGAAGGCAATCTGCATCACGATGACTGACCCACGTTCGGGCATCAAGATGGATATGTACACAAACGAGCCAGGTGTGCAGGTATATACTGCTAACTTCCAGGATGGCACTCGTCCAGGTAAAGGCGGCATCATGTATCAGAAGCACTGCGCTGTCTGCCTCGAAAGCCAGAAATATCCAGACTCTCCCAACAAGTGCATGATGCCTGGTTGGGAGGACAGCAATCCATTTGTTTCTCCAGAAAAGCCATACAAGTCTTACTGCAAGTATGCTTTCTCTGTAGTAGAATAATGCCTATTCCTATCATATAATCACAAATAAAAGAACAAAAAACTAACATGGACAAAATTTTTGAGGCACTTAGCAACAATGGTTTTGCTGTTGCCGACTATTTGGTATTCATCGTGTACATCATCATTCTTGTTGGTATGGGCTTGTTCCTGTCACGCAGCAAGAAGGGCGAGGAGAAGTCTTCTACAGACTACTTCTTGGCAGGTAACACGTTGACATGGTGGGCTGTGGGTGCTTCACTCATCGCCGCTAACATTTCTGCCGAGCAGTTCATTGGTATGTCTGGTTCGGCTTACGCATCAGGTATTGCACAGGCTGCTTACGAGTTGATGGCTGCTGCCACCCTGCTGGTGGTGGGTAAGTTCCTGCTGCCACTGATGATTGAGAAGAAGATCTTCACGATTCCTCAGTTCCTGCGTGAGCGCTACAACTGGGGTGTGGGCTTCGCTTTCTCAACCCTGTGGCTCTTCCTGTATGTATTCGTCAACCTGACTTCTGTGGCATGGCTGGGCGCTCTGGCTATTCAGCAGATTCTGGGTCTCCCCACAGACATGACTGTGATGGTGGCTGGTATGGAAATCGACCAGGTTCGTATGGTGATCATCCTCTGCCTCTTCCTCATCGCAGGTATCTACTCCATCTACGGAGGTCTTGCTTCTGTGGCATGGACAGACGTGATGCAAGTGACATTCCTCGTGGGTGGTGGTTTGATTACCGCTTACGCTGCTCTCTCTGTCATCGGTGAAGAGATGGGACTTGGCGGTGCTTGGGATGCCCTGATGCACATCAAGGACTATTTGGCTTCAATTGACGGTGATAAGCACTTCAACCTGGTGGTGACCCGTAACGAAGAACTGTACCCTGTCATCAATGGTGTCACTGACGCTGCTGGTAATGTGGTGCAGAAGGAAGACCCATTCTTCACAAACCCTGGCATCGTGCTCATCTTCGGTGCACTGTGGTTGACGAACTTGGGTTACTGGGGTTTCAACCAGTACATCATCCAGAAGGGTCTTGCTGCTAAGTCTCTCGACGAGGCAAAGAAGGGTATGGTATTTGCTGCCTTCCTGAAGATTTTGATTCCTTTCATCGTATGTATCCCTGGTGTTTGTGCATTCTACATCATGAACGCTCCTGAGTGTGACGCGCTGCGTGAGACACTCGCTGGTTCTATCGCTCGTTCAGACGATGCATACCCATTCCTGATACGTAACTTCACTCCTACTGTGGTGAAGGGTTTGAGTTTTGCTGCTTTGGCTGCCGCTGTCATCTCGTCATTGGCTTCCATGTTCAACTCCACCTCTACCCTCTTCACAATGGACGTTTACAAGCAGTTCATCAACAAGAACGCTTCTGAGAAGAAACTCGTGAACGTAGGTCGTCTCACTTCTGTATGCGCTCTGATTATCGCCCTCATCGCTGTTTACCCATTGATGGGTGGTATTGACCAGGCATTCCAGTTCATTCAGGAGTACTCAGCATTCGTTTACCCAGGCGTTGTGGTTATCTTCGGTTTGGGTCTGCTGTGGAAGCGTGCCAGCGGTACTGCTGCAGTTGTCTGCGCTATCGGCACATTCGCCTTCTCTATCATCTACAAGTTCGCTTTCCCAGAAATGCCATTCCTGGTACGTTCAGGTGTTGTGTTCATCACACTGGTGATTCTCTTCGTCTGGATTTCTCTGGCAAGCAAGAAGGCTGTTCCTGCTGATCAGCTCGACGAGCACACCATCAAGACTCAGTTGCTTTGGAGCAACATCATGTTCTGCGTGGCTGCTGTATCCTTCGTGCTCTCTATTGGCGGTTTCTTCAACGAGACCATGCACATCCACGGTTTCGAAGGCGCTATGATTTTCTTCGCTGCCATCACTGGCACTATCGGCATCTACCTGCGTTCGAACGCAAAGGACAAGGTGCAGGATGCGAAGCTCGTGCCTATCGATTTGAACATCTTCAAGACAGACCTCACTTTCAACATCGGTTCTATCGGTGTGATTGTGATTCTCGCTATCTTGTACATCGTTCTGTGGTAATTTGACACATTATATATAATATATTAAACGAAAGCCTCCAATCAATGACTGCTTACAATTCTAACCCCAAGTTTTACGTTTCCGTAGATTGCATCATCTTCGGATTCAAAGAAGGACATCTGAAAGTGCTGATTCATCAGCGTCCCTACGAGCCGGGGAAAGGCGAGTTATCATTGATTGGAGGCTTTGTTCAAACTGACGAAAGCGTGGATTCCTCTGCCCAGCGCATCCTGAAGGAGTTCACAGGACTTGACAACGTGTATATGCAACAGCTGGCTGCTTTTGGTGAAGTGGAACGTGATCCGGGCGAACGAGTGATCAGCATTGTATATTACGCACTCATCAACGTAGATAACTACGATACGCAACTTTCCGAAATCCACAACACACAATGGGTGGATGTGGATGAAATGCCTACCCTCTGCTTCGACCATAAT
>JBGUGM010000219.1:0-1653 GCA_045111535.1 Bacteroidaceae bacterium | reverse complement strand
TGCACAATGACCTTTGCATCCTCTTCCAAGAAGAAGTTGATGACCATGCCGATGCCTTTCACGATGCCAGGGATGTAGGTGAGCCATTCACGTTCCACATGCCACTGGTGGTGGTCTTCAATCCATCGCTGCACCGTCTGCCAATACTCCTTGGGCTCGACGGTGTAGCCATACAGCGAGTGCTCCAGCCGCGCCTTCAGGGCATCGGTGATGAAGGAGGGCGTTTCCCAATCCATGTCAGCCACCCACAACGGCAGGAGATCACTCCGTCCATATCGTTCCTGAAGCACCTCATGCTTCAAATCGCCCGACCCTCTGCGGTCAACAGGCTTGTCAAAATCGTAGTGCATAATTTTCAATTTTCCATTATCAATTATCAATTAAAAAAAGAGCCCCATGCCATCTTCACAGACAGCAATGGGGCGGACAAAAAACTTCATCAGTTATTTCTGAAGTCTTATCTATGGATTCTTACCTTTTTGACACATCCGCCACAATGCGTTCCAGTGCGATGACCAGACGGTCAACCTCTTCCTTGGTGTTATACACCGCAAAGGTGGGACGCACGGACATCTCGTAACCGAGGGCACGGAGGGCTGGTTGCGCACAGTGGTGTCCGGCACGCACGGCTATGCCCTCTTTGTCGAGCAACTGTCCCACCTGAGGGGCAGGAATGCCCGGAATGTCGAGCGAGATGACGCTGACACGCTTCTTGGGGTTGCCCATGATGGTGATGCCTGGGATGCGTGATATTTGCTGTCGAGCATACTCGGTGAGTTCATGCTCATGGCGTTCGATGTTGTGGATGCCCACACTCTGCACGAAGTCGAGCGCATAGCCCAATCCGATGGCATCGGCAATGTTGGGTGTTCCTGCTTCGAAGCGTGCTGGAGGCACGTTGAACTCGGTGTGCTCGATGGTCACATCCTTGATCATGTTGCCTCCACCTTGCCAGGGTGGGAGTTGTTCGAGCCACTCCTTCTTGCCATAGACCACTCCGATGCCCGAAGGCCCGTAAATCTTGTGGCCAGAGAAGACGAAGAAGTCTGCGTCGAGTTGCTGCACATCCACCTTGGTGTGGGCGATGGACTGTGCACCATCGATGAGCACGGGGATGCCGTGGGCGTGAGCTGTGCGGATGATGCTTGCCACGTCGTTGATGGTGCCAAAAGTATTGTTCACATGACCTACGCTGACGAACTTGGTGCGAGGCGTGATGAGACGCTCCAGTTCGCTGAGGATGAGGTCACCGTTCTTGTCGATAGGGATAGCACGGAGTTCTGCCTTACGTTCCTTGCTGATTTGCTGCCAAGGCACGATGTTGGCGTGGTGGTCGAGGGTGGAGACAATCACGTTGTCGCCCTCTTCCAAGAACTTGCGTCCGAAGGTCTGTGCCACGAGGTTGATGCCCTCGGTGGTGCCGCGCACAAAGAGGATGTTCTCCTTGGATGGGGCATTGATGAAACGGGCCACCTTCTCTCGTGCACCTTCATACTGGTCGGTGCTTCGTGCTGCCAGCGTGTGTGCGCCTCGGTGGATGTTGGAGTAGTCCGTCTTGTAGAACTCGCTCACTCCATCAATGACCCTCAGAGGCTTCTGCGTGGTGGCACCATTGTCGAACCACACGAGGTCGTGCCCGTTCACCTTCTGATG
>JBGUGM010000218.1:0-2390 GCA_045111535.1 Bacteroidaceae bacterium | reverse complement strand
GGTGGTTTGGGTACAGGCACCTCCGCCAAGGTAGGCAATCGCACCGTCGTATATCTCGCCAAGCCAAACTATGCCGACCCCAACAGCGAGGGTACTGTGCTTGTTTCCATTCAGGTGAGCGCATCAGGCGCTGTCATCAGTGCCAGCGTGACCAGCAGCACCACTTCTTCCACTGCTCTCAAGAATGCCGCTCTTGCTGCTGCCAAGCAATCCCGCTTCTCAGAAGGCGACCGCACCGAAAACGGAACCATCACCTACCGATTCAAACTCAGGTAGGCTCCCATAAATTGTACATTGTAATAAGTCAAATTGTAAATAATATGATTTACGTATTTCTTGCCACTGGCTTCGAAGAAGTGGAAGCCCTCGCTCCCATCGACGTGTGTCGTCGTGCAGGTCTTGAAGTGACAACTGTATCCATTACGGACGAACTCACCGTCGTGGGTGCTCATGGTGTGGGCGTTGTGGCTGACACCCTGTTTGCCGACAACGACTACAGCGATGCCGATATGCTCTTCCTCCCCGGTGGCATGCCTGGCTCGACCAACCTCGATGCCCACGAAGGGCTTCGCCAGGTCATCCTTGCGCACAACAAGGCAGGGAAGGCACTTGCAGCCATCTGTGCCGCACCGCTCGTCTTTGGCAACCTCGGTCTTGCGAAAGGCAAGAAGATGACCTGCTATCCTGGTTGTGAGCATTACCTCGTGGGTGCCGACTACACCGCAGCCCTCGTTGAGCGTGACGGGCTCATGTTCACAGGCAAAGGTCCTGCTGCCGCTCTTGCCCTCGGCTATATGATTGTGGAGCATTTCTGCGGTAAAGCCGTTGCCGACCAACTCAGGCAAGGTATGATGTATAACCATATCAGTGAAAAGTGAACGCTGTCATCATCGTAGCAGGCGGTAAGGGACTTCGTATGGGAGGTGACATCCCTAAGCAGTTCCTGCCTATTGGTGGTAAACCCATTTTGATGCGCACCATCGAGCGTTTCCTTATGTATGACAAGGGGATGCAGGTGGTGCTTGTCTTGCCTGAGAGCCAACAGGATTATTGGCTGTCTTTGTGTGAGAAATACCGTTTCTCTCAACCTTACACCCTTACCAATGGTGGTGAGACCCGTTTCCATTCGGTCAAGAACGGACTTGCTAAGGTGTTTCCAAATGTCACTCTTATTGGTGTACATGATGGTGTGCGTCCTTTCGTTTCTCTTGATACCATTCGTGCAACTTACGAAGAGGCGGCACGCTCAGAAGCCGTCGTGCCTGTCATTGATGTGGTGGAGACGGTGCGGCATATCATCAGTGAGAAAAAGTCAGAAACGGTTTCGCGTAGTGACTATAAATTGGTGCAGACCCCTCAAGTGTTCTCAGCCACCCTCCTTTATCAAGCCTATGCCCAACCCTACACGGAGTTCTTTACCGATGATGCTTCCGTTGTCGAACGTTTCGGGCATCCTGTCACCCTTGTTACGGGTAACCGCGAAAACATCAAAATCACGACCCCCTTTGATATGACCATTGCGGAGAGTCTGTGTAATTAAAGGCAGACATCCATGACCCATAAGGAGCGATTTGAACAACTCATCGGCATGCGTGACTGGGAAGAGTTAGCGCAGATGCTAGGAAGCCTGAGTAATATGGAACTGAGGCGGATGGAGCGTGTGGTGAGGGAAGAGGTGCTGACGGGTTTGGAGAATGGACTGTTCTGGGAAGTGCTATTTCATTTGGTGGTGTTCAAGCGTCCTGCGTTCATTAGTGGAGTGACAGCAGTGGCGCATCTGGCAAAGGAGGATACGTTGAACTTTGAAGTGGAAGGTGTGGAACGGTTGTACGAACACCTGAAAGAGACGAATGCGGAGTCGCTCGTGAAGATGTGCAACATGATGGTGCCGGAGTTGAGGACAGAAGCCCAGATGATGGGGATGTTTGAGGCATTCCATGTGGAGAGTGAAGTGACGAGATTGTCAGTGCTGTTGAAGGCAGAACATGATTTGTCGTATTATCTCATCTTCAAGACACTCAAACTGATAGAAGATAAGGTTATTGCGAGGAAATGCTGTATGGCGCTGATCAAACGGCAAGATGATCGTGCTTTCAATGCGGTATGTTTGATCAAGGCATACTTCGGATTGGATGACCTTCCTGCACGTTTTTCACTGACGATTGAACAATATGAATTGAGCCATATAGATAGAGACTATGACACGTTCTGTCATGTCTTAAATGGGAAACGCCCTAAGATATGAATGCACTGACATTATATGAGTTAAACGGGCTGGTGCGTCAGACATTGGAACTGACGATGGACAGTGAGTATTGGGTGCAAGCCGAGATTGCGGAACTGCGCGTGAATCGTCATTGCTACATGGAACTGGTGCAGAAAGAGGCGCG
>JBGUGM010000217.1:0-7883 GCA_045111535.1 Bacteroidaceae bacterium | reverse complement strand
ATCATCATCGTTGGCTTCATCATGATGTCGGGAGATGCTACGACAGAAGAAGCATTCAACCCTGACATCTTTAGCGATATGCGCACCAAGGTGGCTCCGATGGTGTGCCTGTTTGGATTCCTCTTTGAAGTAGTGGCGATTTTGTGGCCACCTAAGAAATTTAAAACGAACGACTGAGCATGGAATGGATTGAAGCACTCATTTTGGGTATTGTACAGGGACTCACTGAATACCTCCCTGTGAGCAGTAGCGGACACCTTCAAATAGGACAGCATTTGCTGGGTGTGAACGAGGTGGGAGGTTTAACTTTTGACATCGTGGTACACGTGGCAACGGTGCTATCTACGTTGGTTGTCCTCTGGAAAGAGGTGACATGGATTTTTAAGGGACTTTTCAAGTGGAACGGACGCATGAATGAGGAACAGAAGTATGCGCTGAATATCCTCGTGTCGATGATTCCTATTGGCATCGTAGGTCTCTTCTTCAAGGATTACATTGACGAAATCTTCCAGGGAAGCCTCCTCATCGTGGGCGTTTGCCTTATGGTGACTGCTTTCTTGTTGGCACTCACCCACTTCTACAAGCCGAAGGAACGTGAACACATTTCTCCCCTGCATGCTTTCATCATCGGTATTGCACAAGCCATTGCTGTACTGCCAGGACTCTCACGTAGTGGTTCCACCATTGCCACAGGACTCCTGTTGGGCAATAGTCGTCAGAAGTTGGCTCAGTTCTCCTTCCTGATGGTCATCCCCCCCATCTTGGGAGAGGCACTGCTGGATTTCAAGCATATCGTGGCACCCAGTGCTGAATACATCGCAGAACATGGTGCAGAGGCACAAATTCCCATCAGTGCATTGGTAGTGGGATTCATTGCTGCCTTCCTCAGCGGATGCTTTGCTTGCCATTGGATGATTGCCTTCGTGAAAAAAGCAAAACTCATCTATTTCGCAATCTATTGTGCCCTCATAGGAACATTAGCCATTTGCATGGCATAAGAGGACAACAGACTACGGACATGAATCCACAGGCAGGTGAAATACTCGTCTTCAACAAGCCCTACCGCTGGACATCCTTCAATGTGGTGGCGAAGGTGCGAGGCGAACTCTCACATCGGTTAGGTGTAAAGAAGTTGAAGGTGGGACATGCTGGCACGCTCGACCCCTTGGCTACGGGTGTCCTCATCATCTGCACAGGGAAGAGCACAAAACTCATCGACGGACTCCAGGCACACACGAAGGAATATGTCGCCACCATCAAATTGGGTGCCACAACTCCTTCCTTCGACATGGAGACAGCAGAAGATGCCACCTACCCCACGGAGCACATCACCCGTGAACTGGTAGAAGAGAAACTCAAAGCGTTTGTGGGACGCATCGAACAAATCCCACCCACCTTCTCTGCGGTGAAAGTGGACGGCAAACGTGCCTTCAAGTATGCCCGAAAAGGAGAAGACATCGAACTGAAGCCCAAAATACTGGTCATTGATGAACTGGAAATCCTGCACTTTGGACAACAGACAACAGACAACGGACTACAGATAACTGACGAAGACCCACGGGAACGCATCAAGTATCAGAGTGGCAATCTCACAGACCCTCACCTATCGCTCACCATTCGTGTGGTGTGCAGCAAGGGCACTTACATTCGGGCTTTGGCTCGAGACATCGGACGGGCACTCGGTTCAGGTGGTTACCTCACAGGCTTGATCCGCACCCGCATAGGGAAATACACCCTGCAAGACTGCATGGACATTGAGCAATTCCCACAATGGCTTGAAACCCAGACATTAGAAAAAGAAGAGAATAATTAAATCGTACATAAATCATCGTACATATATGAAACTTTCACAATTTAAGTTCAGACTCCCTGACGAGAAGATAGCACTCTATCCTCGCACTTACAATCCCGAGACAAAGTACTACAACCGTGACGAGGCTAAACTCATGGTTGTACACAAAAAGACTGGCGAGATAGAACACCGCATCTTCAAGGAAATCATCGAATACTTCGAGGAAGGAGATGCTTTTGTCTTCAACGACACGAAGGTCTTCCCTGCACGTCTATATGGCAATAAAGAGAAGACGGGTGCACGTATCGAGGTGTTCCTCCTTCGTGAACTCAACGAAGACCTCCGTCTGTGGGATGTGCTGGTTGACCCTGCTCGTAAGATTCGTATTGGCAACAAACTCTACTTTGGTCCTGACGAGTCGTTAGTGGCTGAAGTCATTGACAACACCACTTCTCGTGGACGCACCCTCCGTTTCCTCTACGATGGTCCTCACGATGTGTTCAAGGAGACACTCTATGGACTGGGCGAGGCACCTATCCCTGACGATGTCCGTATGCACCGTCCTGCTGAGGAGGAAGACCACGAGCGTTTCCAGAACATCTTTGCCCGTCATGAAGGGGCTGTCACGGTGCCTGTCACTGGTCTCCACTTCTCTCGCGAGTTGATGAAGCGCATGGAGATTCAGGGCATCGAACAGGCATTTATCACCCTGCATGCAGGTTTGGGGAATTTCCGCAACATCGACGTGGAAGACCTGACCAAGCATAAGACAGACTCTGAACAGATTTTCGTCAACAAGGAGGCTTGCGACATCGTAAACAAAGCAAAGGAGAATGGTCATAAGATTTGTGCTGTGGGCAACACCGTTCTCCGCACCCTCGAAACTGCTGTGGGTCCTGGTGGTTTCATCAAGGAGTTTGAGGGCTGGACGAACAAGTTCATCTTCCCTCCTTACGACTTCACAGTTGCCGATGCCTTCGTGGTGAACTTCCAGCAGCCACTCACCACCATGCTCATGCTCGTCACCGCCTTCGGTGGCTACGATGTGGTCATGAATGCCTACAAGGAAGCCCTCAAGGGTGACTATATGTTTGGCACCTATGGCGATGCCATGCTGATTATTGATTAATGCATCAAGTATATCTTTCACTCGGCACCAACCTTGGCGACAAAGAGCAAAATCTCCTGTCCGCCATCAAAGAGATAGAGAGGCGGATTGGTCCTGTTAGGGCACAATCCGCTTTTCTTTCCACTGAACCATGGGGGTTCGAGAGCAAGAACACTTTCTTGAATGCTGCCGTATGTGTTGAGACAGAACTCTCCCCTCATGCCTTGCTGCATATCACTCAGCAGATAGAACGTGATATGGGACGTACAGAAAAATCAACTGTCAACTCTCAACTGTCAACTGTCACCTATCATGACCGCATCATCGACATTGACATCCTCCTCTACGACGACCTCCACATCAACACACCCAAACTGACCATTCCTCATCCTCACATGTACAAACGAGATTTCGTACTCATACCCCTTCGGGAAATCTTACCTCAAAAAGAACTGAAACAATGAAAAAGACCATTCTCTTTTCTATCCTTACCTTCTTCATCCTTCCACTTATGGCACAAAAACAACTCTTTACCCTCAACGACCTCATCCCTGGCGGCAGTACTTATTATCGGACTTCCGTTCCAGAGAACAGATATCTGATTTGGTGGGGTGATGAGTGCATTGAGCAAGATATTCACGAATGCCGCATCATCAGCAAGAAGGACGGCTCTTCCCAGACGCTTATCACACTTGAACTCATCAACGACATCCTTGTGGCTGATGGGCAGAGAACTATTCGCCACTTATATAGCACCTCCTTCCCCTATGCAGATAAACCCCTTGTACTCATTTCTGACAGCACCCGTCGTTTTCTCATCGATTGGAAAGAGAAAAAGGTGGTATGGAAAGCCACACTTGACCCCAAAGCAAGTCATGAGGACTGGAACTTCCCAACAGACAACTCTCAACTGTCTCTCGCATACACGATAGACCACAACCTCTATGTCCTTACCGCTGACAGCAAGATTCATCAAGTTTCTTCCGATGGCAGCATTGACCTCGTCTATGGTGAGAGTGTACACCGTGATGAGTTCGGTATCTCCAAAGGCACCTTCTGGAATCCTGACGGCACCTTGTTGGCATTCTACAAGATGGATCAGAGCATGGTGTCCAAGTATCCACAGGTGAACATCACCCTACCCGACCCAACACCCGATGGAGAAGGTTCGCGCATTGCCACGACCTCTCCAGACCCTTATCCTATGGCTGGTGAGACCTCTCATAAGGTTTATGTGGGCATCTTCAACCCTCAGACAGGCAAGACCCTCTATCTGAACACAGGTGACCCCACTGACCGCTACTTCACCAACATCGCATGGGCTCCTGACGGCAAGAAACTCTACCTCATTGAACTGAATCGTGACCAGAATCACGGCTCGCTCGACGAATATGATGCCACTACAGGAGAAAAACTCCGCACCCTCTTCACCGAGGACAACGACAAATACTTCGAGCCCCTCCACCCTATCCAGTTCTTGCCTTGGGATGACACGAAGTTCCTCTATCAAACACGCAAGGATGGCTACAACCACCTATATCTATATAATATAGAAGGCAAGTGTCTCAAGCAACTCACACAAGGCACCTTCGAAGTCATCAAGGTGTTGGGATTCAACAAGGAGCAGAAGACCATTCTTTATGCCTCTAACGAGCAAGACCCACTCCAGCAGAATGTATATAGTGTTGATATGAAAGGTAAGCGCATCCTCCTTGGCAACAAGACAGGTTGGCATGATGCCACGCTCTCCAAGTCTGGCATCGCCTTCTGCGACAACTATTCCTCTCCCGACATTACCTGCAACATTGACATCGTTGACACGAAGAGCGGTCACGCCACCAATATCCTCACGGCTGCTGACCCATGGGAAGAGTTTCAGGTGCCTGAAATGAAAGTGGGCACCATCAAGGCTGCTGATGGTGTGACAGACCTCTACTATCGCCTCATCCTGCCTACCAATTTTGATCCTACGAAGAAGTACCCCGCTGTGGTGTATGTCTATGGTGGTCCTCATGCCCATAACATTGATGCTTCCCGCAACTGGGGTGCACGGGGTTGGGACATCTGGATGGCACAGCAGGGTTATGTGATGTTCTGCCTCGACAATCGTGGCAGTGAGCATCGTGGACTCGCTTTCGAGCAAGCCACCTTCCGTCAGTTAGGTGTGGAAGAGATGAAAGATCAGATGAAAGGGGTGGAATACCTCAAAAGCCTTCCGTACGTGGATGCTGACCGCTTGGGTGTACATGGTTGGAGTTTCGGAGGTTTCATGACCACCAGCCTCATGACCACTTATCCCGATGTCTTCAAGGTGGGTGTGGCAGGAGGTCCTGTCATCGACTGGCGTTTCTACGAGGTCATGTATGGTGAACGTTACATGGACACTCCTCAAACCAATCCCGAGGGCTACGAGAATATCTCCGTGCTCAACAAGGCACAAAACTTAAAAGGTCGTCTCCTCGTCATCTATGGAGGAAACGACCCTGTCTGTGTGCCTCAACACACCCTTTCCTTTATGCGTGCCTGCATTGATACCAACACCTACCCTGACCTCTTCACCTATCCTGGTGATGGACACAACATGATGGGTACTGACCGCGTGCATCTGCACCATGTCATCACACGCTACTTTGAGGATCACCTGAAGTAAGTACGCCCAGCGCTGATTCTGCTCCAAATGACAATATCAATTTGTTTGATGATGTTTTTTTACTCTTATTTTTTGTGAAAATGAAAGAAATACCTAATTTTGCGCCATGAAACCTTTTTAATTGATAAGAATATGAGAAAGAAGTTAGTTATTTTTAGTTTGAGTCTTTTCATCTGCTGTGCTTTTGTCCAGGCACAGGAGGCGAAGAAAAGCAGTCTGGAAATGCAGGCTGAGAGAGAAGAAGGGAAGGGCAACAAGGTGAATGCCCGTGCGTTTTATTTGCGTGCTTATGAAGAATATGCAAAGAAGGGAGAAACACAAAAAGGTGTGGATTGTGGATTGAAAGCGGTAGAATTGTATTATCTGGGGGACAATCTTTACAAGGAAGGATTGGACTTGTTGAACCGCATTGACAAGAGCATTGACACGAAAGCAGAACAAGGACAGAAGGCTTCGCTGTACTATCAGACAGCGAAGGAGCGATTCCATATTTACACGAAATTGAAGAAGGGAGAGGAAGCGGTAACGTATCTCAATAAAATGGAGAAATATGCCAACGAGGCAAATGATGCTGACCTGAGAAATGACCACCTCTACAACAAATCCGTTTATTTCTATTCCACAGGACAGAACGACAAGGCGAATGCCATGTTGAAGGAGATGGTGGAAAAGATGAATGAGGCAAGTGAACAGAAGGTGGCGAAGGAGTTGGAGGGATTGAAAAAGCAGATTGCTGACAATGAGGCAGAGATTGAGGAGAAGGACAGTTCGCTGACAGCCCGTCAGATTACGATTGTAGGACTGGGCATCCTGGCTGCTGTGTTGGCTGTGGTATTGGTGCTGGGTGCGATGATGCTGTTGCGTTCCATCTACTTGACACGCAAGCAGAAGAAGACCATCAAGTTGCTGAACGAGAACAATGCCCTAAAGGCAAAGTTCATCAGCAATATCTCCGCTCAGTTGGAACCCACCTTGCAGAAACTGGATGCAAATGTGCCTGAAGTGAAGGCTTTGCAGGACTTCTCCAGCCATATCCAGACGTTATCGGAACTAGAGAATCAAGCAGATACTCCTGTGGAGAAGGGGGAGGTGCAGATTGCATCGCTGTGTGAGGATTTGATGGGGAAGATACAAGGTAAGGTAAGGAGCGGTGTCAATCTGAAGGTGGATGCTCCGAAGATGACGGCAAGCATCAATAAGGAATATGTGTCACATATCCTGTTGCACCTGCTGAACAATGCGGTGCAATACACCCCTGAAGGTGGACACATCACATTGGAATACAAGAAGAGAGGTGCACACAAGCATCAGTTCCTTGTGTCGAACACGGGTGCCCCCATCCCTGAGGAAGAGCGAGAAGAGGTGTTCAAGGCATTTCGTGAAGCCCGTGACCTCACACAAGGTGATGGTCTTGGATTACCAATCTGCAAGCGAATGGCGCTGAACATGAATGGTGACCTCGATATTGACCCCGCCTTCACAAAAGGCACACGATTCGTGTTACACCTGACGGACTAACCAACCCATGCACAATAATCCCCGCAACTTCCAAAGAAATTGCGGGGATTATTATTCTTCTATGGGTTTAAGTGGAAATAGACTTTCATCCCCCCATGGCTGGGTGTTTTTATAAATTTCCAGACTCTTCTTGGGAACGTAGATGGCTTCAACAGGAGAATACCAACACATGGAAGAGACCGTTGTTGGAGGCATCGACGCTTCAACAACTATGGAAGTCAAGCGACTGCAAAACCCAAAAGCACCCCCACCTATGAATGTGATGTTTTTGGGAATGGTCACAGAAGTCAATCCGCCACAGCCAGAGAAAGTAGAAATTTCTATTCTATTCATTCTGGGGGGAATGGTCAAAGAGGTCAATCCACTACAGCCAGAGAAAGCACCTTCCCCTATTGATGTGATGCTGTTGGGAAAGTTCACTGAAGTCAATCCGCTACAGCCAGCAAAAGCACCTTCCTCTATGGATGTGACGCTGTTGCCAATAGTCACTGAAGTCAACTTACTACAGTAATGAAAAGCCATCTTGCCGATTTTTAGCACTTTATAGGTATCACCTCTATACGTGATACGGTCAACAATGTTGGCTACACCCTTAAAACCAGACTCTTCATATCCTGATACTATAAGGTGTCCCCCTTCAATGGTATATTTGATGTTGTCAAGGTAGAAGTTCTTTTCATCGATGACGGAGAAGGTACTCTTATTGGAGGTTGTGCCATCCTCATTGATCACCACTGTGACAATGGGGCCACCACCTTCTCCACCACTACCTTGGTTACCATTCGTGCCATCATCATCTTTACTACAGGATGTTA
>JBGUGM010000216.1:0-4848 GCA_045111535.1 Bacteroidaceae bacterium | reverse complement strand
ACGGCACTTGAACGTGCCAGCCAGCAAAATGGTGTCCTCTTGAACGGCACCAAGAAGCAAACTCCACGGTTCTTTGACAAAGGACTTCGCGTAAATCCCGTTAACGCCCTCATTATGGCCATTCACAGCGATATGGGCGGTTATAAGACGAACAGCTATGTACTGTTCAATGACACAAAGAACCGTGGCGAAGCCGTCCGAAAGGGTGAAAAGGGAGTCCCGTTCTTATGGACCAACAACAACGAGTATGTCAACAAGGAAAACCCTGAAGACAAAATCACCCGTGAGGCTTTTAAGGCGCTTCCAGAGTCTGACCAGGCTCGTTACAAGCCCAATCCGAGGGAAGATGTCTATGTCTTGTTTAACATAGACCAGACGACGATGCCCAATGTCCATAAGGAAGATTATGACAAGCAGGTTCAACTCTATGGCGGAACTGCCGAAGCCCTGGATGCCTCTTATATGGACAAGGATGATAAGGCCAAGCGTATCAGCGTAAACCAGTTCATACTGAACATGCGCGACAACCTTGTGCCCATCCGTAAGGATGCTACAGGCATTGCCCATTATGACGGTCAGCGTGATACCGTATATATCCCAGCACAGAAAGGATTCCCTTCATACGCCGACTATGTGCAGGAGGTGGCACGACAGGTAGCCCATGCCACTGGAGTCAGCGGACGACTCAACCGTGACGGAGGAGGCAGTCAGAAGGAAGCCCTTGTGGAGGAACTTGCTTCCGCTGTCAAGATGTTGGATTTCGGTATGCCGGCCAAGTTGCGACCTGAAACCATGAAGGAACTTCCTGCAATCATTGAACAGATGAAGGCAGATCCTCAGCTTGCCGAGGATGTCCTTCATGAGGTTAACCGTACCGTCGGTATGATGAAGAAAGCCGAGAGTGGTGAGAAGATACAGCTCATTGAAAAGCCGTCTGACCAGCGTCAGCAGCAGTGGGCTGCACAGTTCCCAATGGCACATGTGCCGGAACAATTCTCAGCTGTCACCATGCTCAAAGATGATGAAGGCAAGTGGACGCTGGCCATGAAAGCTGAAAACTTGCCTGTCCTTTCTGTCCATCCCTCCAAAGAGGATGTCAGTCTTTATTTTGATGTCATCAAGAACGACCGCGATGAAGCCCATGTGCAGGAGTTCCGTACCCAGATGGCCCAGAAATACTATTCCTTGTTCAGTAAGAATCAGGTGCCACCAGTAAACCTCTTCAAGAGTGATGCCAGCCAGGAGGCATTAGACCTTATCTCAAAGGTCAATGCTTTCAAGACAAAAGACTCAAAGATTCTCCTTGTCGCTACCATTGGCGATGAAAAGCAGAAGCCTCGATTTGTCAACCCGGAGCAGTGGCAACGCTTGTGGCTTGCTGATGACAAGCAGGACTACAAGAAGCATCTGGCAGCTGCCCTTTATTCAGATGTCCTTGCCAGAAAGCTCGAAGAAACAAAAGAAAGGGTAGCCCCTGAGGTTGATGGCACAAAGCTTCATGAGGAACATGAACGAAGAAACAACCAACAGGAAACTGTTGCACAGGAGAACGAAAAGAAGAATCAGGAGGAGAAACACCGTAATTCGCCAGAACAGAAAGAAAAGGAACGTCAGGAAGAAAAAGCCAAGGAGGAAATGACCAAAGCGGAAACAAAGGCTGTTGCCGCGGTCGTCCTTTCACCCATGATGAAACAGTTCCTGGATCTGAAGAGCAAACATCCAGATGCCCTTTTGCTGTTCCGTACTGGTGACTTCTATGAGACCTACCAGCAGGATGCCAGGAAAGCATCACAGATTCTGGGTATTACCCTGACCAAAAGCAGCAAGACGCAGGGGCCTGATGGCAAGCCCGTGGAGATGGCAGGATTCCCTTATCATGCCCTTGACACCTATTTGCCCAAGCTTATCCGTGCAGGTGAGCGTGTGGCTATCTGTGACCAGTTGGAGAATCCCCGTGCCACTGCAAAAAGAAATTCTGAAGAATCACATCAGGAAAACAAACAAGAAGTGAAAGAAGTCGTTGCACCTGCCAAAAATCAGGAAGAGGAACAGCATCGAGGTATTCACAGATAATGAATCATTATGGCAAATAGTTCAAGACAGCAATACATTGACCAATATGCGGAGTACGCGATGGAGCAGATGCGCAGGTACGGCATACCAGCCTCTGTGACCCTTGCCCAAGGCATCATCGAGTCTGCCAACGGCAAGAGCACCCTTGCACGGACAGCCAATAACCATTTCGGTGTGAAGGGTGAGTTCAATGGCGCATACGTTCTTGCCAACGATGACAAGCCAAACGAGAAGTTCAAGAAGTATGACAATGTGGGACAAAGCTATGAGGACCATTCCAAAGTCCTCATGGCTTCTCGTTACCAGAAATATGTTGGGAACCTATCTCCTGATGATTACAGGGGATGGGCGGCAGGAATAAAAAAGGGCGGTTATGCCACAGCCTCCAATTATGTCTCAACCATCGTTGGCGTTATCGAGGGCAGCAACCTCCAGAAGTATGATCAGATGGTCATGGAGCAGATGAAGAGGGAAGGGCGGCAGTTCGGTACTGCCTCCAATCCCCTGGGAGCCGGTGTGACAACGAGCCCGTCCTTAAATAGTGAGCTGAAGCCTACTGGCATGGATTTGCCGCAAGGCGAATACAGTATGCCCGTCAAGCGCGACACGTTCATGCTCATTACTTCTCCTTATGGGCCACGAAAAGACCCGATGGACAGAAGCAGGACACAGGTACATCATGGAATCGATATCAAGACCAATGGAGATGCAGTCCTTGCAACGGAGAACAACGGAACCGTCGTAGCAGTCAACCACAATACCAATACTGGGGGCGGCAAGTCCGTAACGGTGGAATATGCCCGTCCAGATGGCAGCAAGACACAGGTTCAGTATATGCACCTTTCCCAAATAGACGTAAAGAAAGGCGATACCGTTCAGGCTGGCCAGAAATTGGGTGTGTCAGGAAACACCGGCACGCGCACGACTGGCGAACATCTTCATTTGGGTGTCATCAACATTTCTTCAGAAGGAAAGCAGCAATGGGTCAATCCCGCAGCCTACCTTGCTGAAATCAACCAGAAAGGCAGTCTTCAGAAACAGGCTCAGCTTAATGGTAAGGACTTACTGGCACAATACCAGGCAGGTGGCACACAGACGGTGCCATCCTCTGCTACTCAACAGCAAGTCTCGCCCAATGACTGGCTGGCAATGCTGATGTCCTCCGACGATTCCGCTTTGGAACTCGGAGGGCATGGAGAAGGTGGTGGACTTCTGGATTCCATCATGAAAATGTTCATGACGATGCTTTTGCTCAGTATGCAAATGGAAAGCAAGAGCAAGGAAGAGAAAATGCAGACTGTCACAGATGCCTTGGTAAACCGAAGGATAGATATCAGCGGTTTTACACCAAATCTGAAGTCCGCTATGCTGACCATTAAGGACAGCGGCACTGCTGTCCTCACGACTGATGACGGAAAGCAACAGTATGTCCACGAATTGACGGCTGCCGAACAGTCACGCCTGTCACAGGTGCTTGGAAGTGATGTGGATGATGCCACTAAGCGCCAACGCATCGGTGCTATGGTCAGTGCCATTACATTTTCCCAGCAAGCCTCACAGAACTATGAGCAGATCGTGACACAGCAGCAGTCCCAGGAACAGAATTTACAAAGAAAATAGTTATTCATTAAAAGCATTAGTACAATGATTAGAGCAGATGTTAACATGACTGGCACTATCAAGAGAAGTGCCACCACACGTACAGACAAGAATGAAAATCCTTATCTGTCATTTGTAGTGAAAGTAAACCTCCCGGATGCCAAAGGCAAAGGAAGAGATCTTGAAGTTCTCGTAACCTACAAGGGAGGAAAGAAAAGTGACCTTTCCCTCTTTACGGAGGGCAAGAGAGTCACGGTGCAAGGAACACTTGACATCAGAAAGAAAGGGGAAGACCTGGCTTTCTATCTTACCGCAAGCAAGGTTTCAACCAAAAATGTGCCAGACGATGACGGAATAACAGGTGAACTTCATTTCAGAGGCCGTCTGAAGAACGATAACATCTGTGAGGAGAAGAGTGACCGGCACGGCAATCCATATCTTCTGTTTTCGGCATACTCATCGGAGAAGGTGGGTGAGAATTTTGTCAGCACATGGGTTCGCTTCCTTCGTTTTCCAGAAAAAGGTGCAAGTGTTGAAACTATCAAGCCCGAATGGATGAAACCCAAGGCAAGGGTAAGCATTGACGGTGAACTGCAACTTGGAGTGTATGACCAGCAAGTGCGGCTGTCCTGCCGTGTTAGTGACATGAAAGAATACATCAAAGAAGAATACCAGAACAAGTAATATTGGAATTATGGCCAAGAAGAACTATACCCCTAATGCTGATGGCAGAAGTGCTGAAGACAAGGCTATGGACAAGTTTGCCGAGCTGATGATTGAGAAGATTTCCAATCTCCAAGGTGACTGGAAGAAGCCCTGGTTCTCGCCACAGGCAGCCCAATTGCCACGAAACCTCAGTGGCCGTCAGTACAATGGCATGAACAGCATCATCCTGATGCTCATGCAGGAGAAGAACGGGTGGCAGACATCCCGTTATGCAACCTTTGACCGTATCATGGGACTGAACTATGTCAAGGACAAGGAAGGTGGACGGACACCGGCACTTGACGAGAAAGGTGAGAAACTTCCGATGGTATCGGTCAACAAAGGTGAGAAGAGTACGCCTGTCATGCTGACCACCTTCACTGTGGTCAATGCTGAGACCAAGGAGCGTATCAAATACGAGGATTATAAACAGATGACTGAAGAGGAACGTGCCAAATACAATGTTTATCC
>JBGUGM010000215.1:0-1639 GCA_045111535.1 Bacteroidaceae bacterium | reverse complement strand
GCCATCATTGGTCATCTGGAGAGCAATGAGGAAAACAAGGAAGCTGGCGGTAAGCGGTTCTTCCAGATAGACCCTGAAAGCAAGCAGGTTCTTTGTGTGCCTATGCCGGTCATCGGGCGCAACATGCAGTATGTGTCAGACCGTTACCACCTCCCAGGAGCAGAGATGCAGAAACTCCAGAACGGTGATGTCCTGTCCATTCTCAATGAGGATGACGAGGAGATTTCCATTGGCATAGACCTCAACAGCAAGACAGGCATCCGTTTCGCGGCTGGTGACGAACAGACGTGGCGACGTGAGGCCAAGCGAGAGTGGGACAAATACAATTTCGGTGTCTTTGGCTGCTGGGTGGCAGAAGACAATGGTGACCTGAACTATGTCCACGAGGAAGACTACAGTGAAGAATTGTGGCAGGAACAGAAGAAGATGGGTATGCGTGTGATGCAACGCTAATCCATCGAATGCTAGTAAAACCTCAAAAAACAAGAACAATGGCAGCAACAAAGTATTACCCAGAGGACGAGCTTGTGGAGAAATTCCAGAGCGGCGAATATGGTTGGATTGATTATGTCAACCATCATTCCCCTGAATGGCAGGAGGAATACACTGCATTCTGCAGGGAGCGCGGTCTCACCATCAATGAGGAAAGCGCAGAGCAGTTTGTCGAGTGGAAGGGAGATCAGTTAGAGAACGAACAAGAAGACTAAACCGTAAACAGTATGTCTATCAGATCAAACACATTACCTATGGGGCGTGACTTGGCACCAGAGCTACAGGACATCCTCCGACGTAACGGTATGCAAGCGCACATCGTTCGTCAGGGGGATGGCTTTGCCCTTGCCGTGCAGGGACATGACAGTCCTTTGCTCACATACCCCATCAACCAGCAGCAGATGCGAGCTATGGTAGATTGGGGAACCAATTCTGCTAACAAGAAGGCTTATAACACCTTGGCAGGATTACTCTCCAATGACTTCTATCTGCCCAGAAGCTTTGTTCATGCACGCAATGCCAATGGTCGAGTGGCTATGGGACTTCATGGCTATCGTATCGGTGTTGGCGAATATGGACGTTTGCCTTGGGATAGACGTGGACTTCATCCTATGATGGATCCTTATCATGGCAGATTCCTTGGCTGGACACCACGTCAGCAGGAAGGCTGGCATATGCGCAGAGTCGGTGGAGCCTTGTTCATGCAGGGTGCTCCGATGGTTCCAGACCGTCCTGATGGACGAATGAAACCAGGCGAACTCCAGAGCGGTGCATACGGCTTCTATTACAAAGGACAGCAAACACAGGTGGTACAGCCATCGCAGGATGTGTTGGCCAATCTTCAGACGGTCATCCAGCCTGTAGAGGTGAAGCCGAGACCTGTTGAACCAGCCAAGCCATACAATGAACTCATCACGAGCAAGGTCTATTTCACCAATGAGAAGTTCCGTGAATGCTTAGACAGTCACGGAATCCTTATTGATCCAGAGAAGAAGACCCTGACCATCCAGTCAACTGGAGCCAAGCAGGACTTTGTATATGACCTGACTGAGGAAGAGCTGAAGAAGCTCAACAGCAACAGCGTAAAGGAAGTTCCTGTTCAGGCACGTCTTGACATCATCAATGATGTAATCAAGGCTGACTTCAA
>JBGUGM010000214.1:0-2446 GCA_045111535.1 Bacteroidaceae bacterium | reverse complement strand
AGCAGTAGTGAAGATGGGCTGGATGCCGATGGCTACATGAAGTTCCAGTTGCCTTGGGCGTTCACCATTTCTTATGGTATCACCATGTATGAAGACCGCAGCAAGGACATCAACGTGAGGACCATGCGCTATCCCTACTCCTTCACACAAAACCTGAACTTCTCGGGCAACCTGAAACTGGCAAGCAATTGGAACTGCAACTTCGCTTCGGGATGGGATTTCACCACCAAGAAAATCTCCATGACCACCGTGAACATCTCACGTGACATGCACTGTTTCAACATCTCCTGCGGACTCGTGTTTGGCGTTTACACCAGTTACCACATCTCCCTGCGTGCCAATGCCAGCACCCTTACCGATGCCCTCAAATACGACAAGAAATCAAGTTACTCAAGTTCCATCCAGTGGTATTAATATGTCAAGAATACTCGCCATAGATTACGGACAAAAGCGCACAGGCATTGCAGTGACAGACACCCTGCAACTGATTGCCAACGGGCTTGCCACCATCGAGACTCGAGAACTCGAGAAGTTCATCGTCGATTATGTGGCAAAGGAGGATGTGTCCACCATCGTCGTGGGAAAACCCACCCAGATGAATGGCGAGAACAGCGAGAACATGAAGCGCATCGAGCCCTTCTTCAATCGTCTGAAGAAACTCTTCCCTGACAAGGAAATCACCTACTATGACGAGCGTTTCACCTCCGTGCTGGCACATCAAGCCATGCTCCAAAGCGGCATCGGAAAGAAAGCCCGACAAAACAAGGCACTCGTCGATAAGATTAGTGCCACCATCATCCTCGAAGACTACTTACAAAGCAACAAGTGAAAATATAAATTGTAAATAAAGTTATGGTTCTTCCCATGTACATATTCGGTCAGCCTGTGCTCCGCAAGACTGCCGAAGAAATCGACTTCAACGACTATCCTAATCTCAAGGAACTCATCACCAACATGTTCGAGACCCTCGAACGTTCCGAAGGTGTCGGACTTGCTGCACCCCAAGTGGGACTGCCCATCCGACTCTTCATTATCGACCTCGATGTCATCTCCGACGATGAGCCACAGTACAAGGGCTATCGTCATGCCTTCATCAACCCTGAAATCATCGAGGAGAGTGAAGAGTCAGTTACCATGTCCGAAGGATGCCTCTCCATTCCTGGCATCAACGAGAGCGTGAAGCGTCCTGCCAAGGTGCTCGTCAACTACCTCGACGAGAATGGTGAGGAGCAGGAGCGATGGCTCGAAGGCTTCGAGGCACGCGTGTTCCAGCACGAATACGACCACCTCGACGGCAAGATGTTCGTTGACCGCCTCTCCCCCTTCCGCAAGCAGATGATCAAGAACAAACTCATCGCCATGACCAAAGGCAAGTTCTCTGCCCACTACAAGTGCAAACCCAACCATTGATAAATAGCAAGCCGTGAACCGTCGTCTGTTGTCCGTTGTCTGTTGTCTGTTGTCCATCTTTGCGTGTCGTGCCCAAATCAACACCGACCGCATGATGAACATTGCCCGCAATGCGTTGGCATACGATGACTACGTGCTTTCCATCAGTTATTTCAATCTTGTCATCAACTACAAGCCACACCTCTACGAGCCCTATTTCTATCGGGGTGTAGCGAAATTCTATCTCGACGATTACTCAGGCACCGTGCTCGACTGCACCGAAGCCATCCGACGCAACCCCTACTTCCCCAACACCTACGAACTGCGCGGACTTGCCTACATCAACATGGATCGCTTTCCTGAAGCCATCCACGACTACTGCATAGCCACAGAGATGTCGCCCGACCTCCGTTCCCTCTGGCACAACCTCGCACTCTGCTACATCGAGACAGACAGCCTTGACCGTGCCGACAGCATCTCCAACATCATCATCAAGCGGTGGGCAAAGCAAGCCGACGGCTATTCCCTCAAGGCACAAGTCTTTCTCCAGAAGAAAGACACCACCGCTGCCGAGGCCTGCATCGACAAAGCCATCGAAGTGGACAAATACAACATCCCTGCCCACAACGCCAAGGCAAACATCCTGATGAGCCACGAGCAGTACAACGAAGCCATCCAGCACTTCGACGAATCCCTGCGGCTCAATCCCAAACAGGCAGGATGCCTCATCAACCGCGCCCTCTGCCACTACCATCTCAACCACTACCGCGATGCGATGGCAGATTATGACCAAGCCCTCGAACTCGAGCCCAAGAATTTCGTCGGGCACTACAACCGAGGACTCCTGCGTGCCAATGTGGGTGAAGACAACCTCGCCATCGAGGACTTCAACTTCATCCTCTCCATTGACCCCGACGACATGATGGCAACCTTCAACCGTGCCACCCTCCTCGAGAACATCGGCGACTATCGGGGTGCCATCCGCGACTACACTACCGTCATCAACGAATTTCCCAAGTTCCTCTACGGTTACGAACGTCGTGCCGCAGCCCGTCGC
>JBGUGM010000213.1:0-6101 GCA_045111535.1 Bacteroidaceae bacterium | reverse complement strand
AAGTCCATCACCGAGTTCTGGCGCCGTTGGCACATCAGCCTCTCCTCCTGGCTCAAGGACTACCTCTACATCTCCCTTGGAGGTAACCGTCACGGCAAGTTCCGTCAGTACTTCAACCTCCTCATGACCATGCTCCTCGGAGGTCTTTGGCACGGTGCTTCCCTCAACTTCATCCTCTGGGGTGGCATTCACGGTGTCCTCCTTTGTCTCGACAAGATATGGCACAGCCTCTGCTCTTTCCTCAGTCCGTTGACATACCTGCCCAGCAAGCATAACCCCACTCCTCAGAAGAACTGGCTCGTGACGCTGCTGGGAGGCATCATCACCTTTCACCTGGTTGCCGCTTGTTGGGTGCTCTTCCGTGCTCCTTCCTTCGGCATCGCCGAACAGGTGTTCCATCAGATATTCTACAAGTTCGAGCCCCAGATATTCATGCAGTGGTGCACCTCCTACAAGGCGGTGGCTCTCCTGATGCTCTTGGGCTACGTGCTTCACTTCATGCCTGAATACCTCTCCGACAAGGCAAAGAGTTTCGTCACCCGTTGTCCCCTCGTTGTCAAGGCACTCCTCATCGTCATTCTGGTCTTTATCGTCATTCAGATCAAGTCCTCCGACGTACAACCCTTCATCTACTTCCAATTCTAAGTAATCCCCAATTCCTCATTCCTAATTCCTAATTCCTCATTCCGTATGCCCGAAATCTACAACTCCGCTCAACTCATCGAGTGCATCCAGCAAGTCGGCTTCCTGCCCCTGCTCGATAGCGGCATTGTGGGTTATTCAGCCGAAGAGATGGTGGCAGAGGACTGCCGTTACGTCACCTTCCCCGATGGCGGTTGGGACTGGCCTCTGTGGAAGTGGAAGGGACCCATTGTGACAGAAGGCAACTGCATGTATGGCAAGTTCTTCAACAAGAAAGCAGGATTTGTCAGTCGTGAGTGGTGGGCAGACCTCTGCAACTATCGTCGCAGTCAGCACCCCGCTCCCGAACCAGGCACCATCGAAGACGCCATCCTTGCCACCCTCCATGAGCACGGCAGTCTCATCACCCGTCAACTCCGCACCCTTTGTGGCTTCACGGGACCACGTATGCGTAGCCGTTTCGATGCCCTTGTCACGCGTCTCCAGATGGGCTGTTACATCGTCACCGAAGACTTCGTCTATCCACGTGACCGCCACAACCACGAATACGGCTGGGGATGGTCACTCCTCACCACCCCCGAACAACTCTACGGCACCGAAGCCTGCCAGTGTCCCCGTTCTCCCGAAGAATCCCTCCAACGGATGCTGAATCACCTCCGAACCATTCTTCCCCAAGCAGAAGAGAAAGCACTCAAACGCATCCTCCTTTGACTTTTCTTTTGGCCGATCACTCCATCTCCGCTTTTCCCATGTTTAATTGTATGGTCAATTTGTAGGAAAAGGTGGTCTTATGCGCATTTTCTGTGAATTTGAGAATAATTTCTGTGAATTTGAGAATGGGTTAATACATGGAAATATGTATATTTGCAATCCAATGCTGTTAACATTCAATTTTTCTTTTATATATAACAATCACAAAACACTAACTAAATTTCTATGCTTATGAGAACAAAAACATTACTCATGACATGGGTACTGATGCTGGCTATTCCGTTGGGAATGTTGGCACAGTCCTTCGAGAGTGGCACGAGCAAGACAGGCTCGGTGTCAAGTAAAACCAGGGCGGCGTGGTACACCATCGATCTTCCAGAAGATGGTGAAGCGCAGATTGTGGTTCGCGAATTGTCGAACATCGATCTTTACACCGTAGAACTTCATGCTATCAAAGACGGCGAGCCTCACTATCGCACACAGGCTGTTGAAAGTGATGGCGTTGCCTCATTGACGGTCAGCAACATGGCCAAGGGCGTGTACAAGATCAAGGTGTCTGCGACTCCACGTTCTGACAAGATGAATGGCACGTTCCAGATTTCCTACTTGTTTGTGGCTCCTGTATTGAAGACAGACCCAGAGCCTAACGATGAATGGAAGAAAGCCGCATCGCTGACAGATGCGGTCACGCAGTCAGGTCACTTGGGTTACGACTACCTGAACTCCACCGATGCTGTGGACTGGTACAAGATTGAGGTGCCAGCCGATGGTAAATTGACCTTCCAGACCAAGAGCGATGCCACCTTGCGTTTGGGCACCTTGGAGTTGTATCCATTGAATGCTGATGGTTCTGATGTGAAATATCGCACCCAGAAGGACATGGACGGCCATAACGCGGACACCACTGTTGTGTTTGAAATACCTAACATAGCAGCAGGCACTTATTACATCAAACAGAACCGCTATAACGGTTATGGCAGTTATCAGTTGACTTATTACTTCACCAGCCATATCGAGCAGGCAGACCCTGAGCCTAACAACACTTGGCAGGAGGCATTGGAACTGAAATCAGGACCAGCCATCACAGGACAGTTGGGCTACGATTACCTGAATTCCACCGATGTCGTGGATTGGTATAAGATTGTGGTGCCAGATGAAGGCTCACTGACCTTCAGCACAACGACTGAGACCACCTTGCGTTTGGGCACCTTGGAGGTGAATCCATTGAATGCCGATGGTTCTGATGTGAAATATCGCACTCAGAAGGACATGGACGGCTATAGCATGGACACCACTATCGTATTTACGGTTCCGAATGCTGCACCAGGCACTTACTACCTCAAGTTGAATCGCTATAACGGTTATGGCACTTACGAGTTGCGGTACACGTTCAATGCGAACAGCAAGAAGGCTGATTCAGAGCCCACCAACAACGAATGGTCAGGAGCGACATTGATTCCTAATCACACCATTGCAGAGGGTCGTCTGGGCTATGACTTTATGAACTCCACCGATAAAGTGGATTGGTATAAGGTTGAGGTGGAGGATGAAGGTTCCATCACTTTCAGCGCCACCGCTGAGACCACCCTGCGTTTGGGCTCCTTGGAGTTGTATCCATTGGATGCAGAAGGTTCTGATGTGAAATATCGCACCCAGAAGGACATGGACGGCTACAACATGGACACCACTGTCGTGTACGTCATTCCTGATATAGCACCAGGCACTTACTACATTAAGTTAAACTACTATAACGGTTATGGTGGTTATCTGTTGCAGTATGACTTCACAGCCAATGCTCACGGCAACGACTCTTTCGACAATGACACCTGGGAAAAGGCGGTTGAAATTGCCAATGGCACCAACCAGCCAGGTCGTCTGGGCTACAACTACATGAACTCCACCGATAAAGTGGATTGGTTCAAGATTGTCGTGGAAGGCGATGGTGAGGTGGTGTTCTCCACTTCCTCCGACCCCACCCTGCGTTTGGGCACCTTGGAGTTGTATCCATTGAATGCCGATGGTTCTGATGTGAAATATCGCACCCAGAAGGACATGGACGGCCATAACATGGACACCACTGTTGTCTATTCCATTCCGGACGTAGCCGCTGGCACTTACTACATCAAGTTGAACTACTATAACGGTTATGGTGGCTATCAGTTGAAGTACCAGTTCAACAAGAATCCATATTACCGCATGGCGTTGGACAACACCTCTTCTGCCAAGGCATTGGCACTGGAGAAGGGCAAGGTGGTCTATACAACCTTGGGCTTCAACTACCACAACAACATCAACTCGGAAGATTGGTACGACCTGGGCACCTTCGGCAAGGATGTCATTGATGTGACCATTGCGCCCGACACGACCAAGGCACTCGTCCTCGGTGTGGCAGACTGGTATAAGTGGGATGGCAGCAGCCGTAACGACGACGGTAGCCCGAAACTCAATTGGGTGAAGGGTGACCGTGTGGAACGTAGCCGCATCACCACCTCTTATCAGAACAAAGAAGAGGGTCTGCACTTCTTCCTGAAAGTGGCACGCTACAGCGGTTGTGGTGGCTACTCCATTGTGCTCGGCGAAGAAGGCGAGGAAGAGGACGTGAAGAGCCCGCTCCTGGCAGCAGGATATGAAGGTCTCCGTGTGATGATGGGTGGTCGCAACACGCTCCGCAAGGGTGTGCCATGCGAGAACACCATCACCATCAGCAATATGAGCGATGTGCCGAGCCTGCCATCCAATCTGGTGCTCTCCGGCACAGACAATATCCACATCATTGGTTTCCGTATGCCTACGGACAATGGTACCGTCTATTACCCAGCCGAAGAAGTGCTCGTGGATGGTGAGGGATGCGAGAACACCGCCGTGTTCTACGTGCCAGACCTCGCTCCTTGGCAGACCTACACCTTCACCATGATTGCCGAAGGTGAGGGCGACATCGCCTATGCTCCGTTCCGTATGGACGAAGACGGTAACTTCGTGGCAGACCGCCGCAAGATTGAACCGATCTCCACCGCCCTGATTCTTGGTTTCGTCATCGACGTAAGTTGGGACATCATCGAGGACAAGTTGGGCATTGACCACTTCTATTCACGTGTGGCAGGCGAAGTGATGAAGTTGAACGATGAAGAGGAGAAGCAGTACTGCCAGGTGATGGGCTTGACCCGTGCACAACTTCGTGAAGAGCAGCCCAGCACCGGTGCCTACGTGGCAAAGGCTGTGGTGAAGCGCGCTTGTGTGAATGCCATCGACAAGATTCCTGTGGTGGGCAAGGTGATTACGGCAATCGGCAATGGCATCGAGGTGATGCAGAACATCGTGCCGAACCTCCGTCGCCGTCTCTGGCTCTGGATTTACAAAGACCTGGGCTACATCAAGGACGACCTCGAAGTGAAGGATGGCAAGCGCGGTATCAACGATGTGGTGGGCTCTTGGGACCCCAACGAGATGGTGGGACCTGCAGGTGTCGGCGAACAGCACTACATCGGCAAGACCCAGACCGTGGAATACACCATCCTCTTCGAGAACAAGGCTGAGGCAGGCGATGCGGCATACCGTGTGCGTGTCAGCGACGAACTCGACGAGAACGTGTTCGACGTGAGCACCGTGAAGTTTGGCGAGACCAGCCACGACGGTGTGGGCTACAACTGGAAGATGAAGCGTGAGGGCAACAAACTCACTTGGGACATCGAGGGCATTGAATTGCCACCAAACGTGAACGCACCTGAAGGTGAAGGCTTCGTGACCTTCTCTGTTGACCTCAAGCCAGACCTTGCGGATGGCACGAAGATCAAGAACAAGGCAACCATCATCTTCGACAAGAACTTCCCGATTGAGACCAACGAGTTCGTGAACACGCTCGACCTCAAGGCACCCGTCACCACGATGTCAAGGGTTTACTACAACAACAAACAGAAGAGCATCTGTGTATCCTGCAACTCTAAGGATACGGCATCAGGCGTGACAAGTTATCAACTCTTCGCATCGAAGAACGGTGGTGACTACACCTACGAGGGACAGTTCCCAGGCACGGCACTCTATCCAGCCGAAAGGGCAGATGGTGCTACCTACAGTTTCTACATCCTCGCCACGGATGCAGTAGGCAATGCAGAGGTCATCATCCCATCGGCTATCTCGTTCGAGAACAACACGACGGCCGTCACTGCGGGTGATGCCAATGGTGATGGAACAGTGAATGTATTCGATGTGACGGCGATGGTGAACGACATCCTTGGTTCGCCCAACGATGACTACGTGTTTGAAGCAGCTGATGTGAACGGTGACGGCATCGTGAATGTCTTTGACGTGACCAAGGTGGTGAACATCATCCTCGGTGTGGATGATGGCAGCGCCAAGACACGTAAGGCAGAAGGACAGTCAGGAGCGGACAAGCTGTATATCGAGGACTTCGAGATAGAGCCAGGTGAAGAGAAGGAGGTGAATATCCTTCTGGACAATCCTGACGCAGAGTACCGTGACCTGCAGTTTGACCTCTACCTGCCCGAAGGCATCACGGTGGTGCAGGATGAGGACGAGGAGTTCATGGTGGATAAAGGTGACAGATGCACCAAGAAGCACACCATTGGCTTCTCCTACACGGATGGTCACTATGTATGCATGCTCTACAGCACAGCAAAGAACCCGCTCTCGGGCAACAGTGGTGATATCCTGACCATCACCTTGAAGGCAGATGGCAACGTTGCACCTGGAGCAAAGACAGGTTCCTTCCGCAATGTCAGCCTCTCGAAGAC
>JBGUGM010000212.1:0-9860 GCA_045111535.1 Bacteroidaceae bacterium | reverse complement strand
TTGCTGTCACAGCATGGGGCGATGGCTCCTTCCAGGCATCCCTCAGCACAGGCTATTGCGACCTGGAACAGGAAGAGAAGAAGGCTGCTATCGATGCTAACATGCAGACCATTCTCGAAAACCTCGAATTCAAGTACTAATCTCCTCTTCAATTCGACACTCGTTCGTGGTTTGAACTGAACGGTGTAAAACTTATGAACAAAGCACCTACAAAGCCCGTGAGCCTTGTGGGTGTCTGACTTTCATACGCATTTCTAACGCTCCCGCGTATCCATTTTATAGTGTTGCCGTATCGCGTTTTATTTTGAAAGTTGCAAAAAAATATTTGAAACTTTCAAAAATAAATTTACAACTTTCAAATTATTTTTTCAAAGTTTCAAATTATATTAGATGTGCGCAAGCCTTCTAATAGCTTACGCAGTAGTCTCTAAAATGCTTGTGCAGGACATGCACAAATGCTTCCTTATCTGTCTTGATGTTGTTATGCTACCTCAGCGATTGCAGGAACTTTTCCGCTCTCTCCAAATCTTCGGGGGTGTCGATGCCGATGGTTTCGATTTCGCTGATGCCCACCTTGATTTTATAGCCGTTTTCGAGCCAGCGGAGTTGCTCGAGGGATTCTGCCAGTTCGAGACTTGATTGGGGTAGCGCAGTAATTTCTTTCAGTACGTTGGCACGATAGGCATAGAGACCAATATGCTTGTAGTAAGTGTGACCAGAGAGCCATTCGGCTTTATCCTTGCCACGTGTGAAGGGGATGATGCTACGTGAGAAGTAGAGTGCCTCCATCTTCTTGTTCACCACCACCTTGGGAGAGTTGACGTTTTCCAATGCCTCAAAGCCATCTTCGGGCTTGAAGGGCTTGACGAGGGTGGCAATATCCACGCTCTCATCATCGAAGCACTGGCGGATGGCTTCCAGTTGCTGTGCCTGGATGAAGGGTTCGTCACCTTGGATGTTGACAATCACATCAAAGCCTGCACCCACCTTCGTAAATGCCTCCTGCACGCGGTCAGTGCCGCTCTTGTGATTAACACTGGTCATGACAGCCTTACCGCCAAAGGCTTGCACTGCCGACATGATGCGCTCGTCGTCAGTGGCTACGCACACGTCGTCAAGCACTCCTTCCACCTGGCGATAGACACTTTCAATGACTGTCTTGCCTCCCAACATGGCTAAGGGCTTCGCAGGGAAGCGGGTGGAGGCATAGCGGGCTGGTATGATACCGATGAACTTCATGGATTGAATGGGCTTAATGGGGTTGATGGGCTGGTTAGAAGAATTCTTCGTCGTATTCCACTCGGTCTTCCTCGACGTGGTGCAACATTCCTTCAGCACTTGGGAGCGACATCAGATCGTTGTCGCATGGCTGGTAGCCTTCGGGGATGTCGAACTTGTCCTTCTCGCTGATGCCGAGGAGTTTGCTGTTGTATATCTTTCTCATCAACTTTCCGAAGATAGGCAGAGCGGCTCTTGCACCCTGACCGAACGCCATGCTACCGAAGTGGATGTCGCGGTCATCACCTCCCACCCAACTGGCAACCACCAGTTTGGGACAGAAACCGATGAACCAACCGTCGGCATTGCTGTTCGTCGTACCTGTCTTACCACCCAGATCACCTGTGATATGGTAAGCACCTCCACGCAGGGCACGACCCGTACCTTCGTTGATGACCGCCTTGAGCATGTGAATCATCTGGGCAGCCTTCTCCTTCGAAAGCACCTCGTTCATGCGAGGGGTGAAGTTGGCAATGACATTGCCGTCAGCATCCTCGATGCGAGTGACGAGCAGAGGAGAGTAGTGGATGCCCATGCTGGGGAAGATGGTGTAGGCACTTGCCATCTCGCCGATGCTCACGTCACCAGAACCCAGTGCGATGGTCAGGTTGGGCTGCATCGTATAAGTGGAAATCTTCAACTGCTTGTCGAGGAAATCGATGAAGTTCTGTGGACGGATGAGGTTCAGCAGATACACAGATGCATGGTTGTTGGAGTGGGCGAGTGCCGTCTTCAGAGGCACCATGCCGAGTGCGCTACCTTTTGGTGTCCAACCGCCATAGTTCTTAGGACTTGCATCCACATAGTCGCAAGGTGTGAAGCCCTGGCTGGATACGGCCAACGAGTAGAGCAGGGGCTTGATGGTAGAACCCACCTGACGGTGACCGCCACCCAAGATGTTGTCGAAGGCAAAGTGATCGAAGTTCAAGCCTGGCACGTATGCCTTCACTTGTCCATTCTCGGGATCCATGGCACATACACCTGCACGCAGGAACCTCTTGTAATAGATGATGGAGTCACGAGGACTCATACGTGCTTCCACCACGTCAGGGGTGTCATATGAACTGCCATACTTGAACAGGTGCATGTCGATAGGTGTGTTGAATGCCTGCATGATCTCCTCATCGCTCAACCCGTCAGCCTTCATCACACGGTAGCGTTCGCTCTGACGCACAGCGCGGTCAATGATCTTGTTCATCTTATCCACTGTGATGGACTTGTAAGGACCTGTCTTCGAATATCTGATTTCGTTCTCGAAAGCGGGTTGCAGGTATTTTGCCACATGCTCGAAGAGGGCTTCTTCTGCCATCTTCTGCATACGGGTGTCGATGCTTGTGTAAATCTTCAAGCCATCGGTATAGATGTTGTAGTGTGAGCCATCCTTCTTCGTGTTCTTGTTGCACCAGCCATAGAGCGGGTCAGTTTCCCAAGCGATGGAGTCGTCGTGATACTGCTGACCCTGCCATGATGCATACTGGCTGCGCTCAGGACGCTTTGCCATCATGATGACACGCAGGTGCTCGCGGAAGTAAGGAGCGGCACCTTCCTTATGGGAAGTGATTTTAGGCTTGGGCAGCAAAGAGAGAGGCTGTGCTTTCACCTCGTCCATTTCTGCCTGTGTGATATATCCTTCCTTCACCATCTGTCCCAACACCACATTGCGGCGTTCCACACAACGTTCGCTCTGCAGGTATTCACCCTTCTCGCCACGCTTGTAAGGATTGTAGAGTGATGGGTTCTTACACATACCCACCAATGTGGCGCACTCGTTGAGATTGAGGTCTATTGGGTCTTTGCCGAAGTAAGTTCTGCAGGCATTCTTCACACCCACACCCATATAGAGGAAGTCGAAGTAGTTGAGGTACATCGTCATGATTTCCTCTTTGGTGTAGTAGCGCTCCAACTGCACGGCGATGAACCACTCGATAGGCTTCTGCATCATACGTGCTCCGTCGGTGCGAGCCACATCCGAATAGAGTTGCTTTGCCAACTGCTGGGTGATGGTGGAACCACCACCGGCACTCTTCTGGCCCATGATCAGACGCTTCACCACCGCACGTCCAATGGCTTTCACGTCAATGCCTGAATGGTCGTAGAAACGGGCATCCTCGGTTGCCACCAGTGCATTCACCAGATTCTCAGGCAGGGAGTCGTAAGGCACCATCATACGGTTCTCACTCGCATAACTCCATGTGCCAATCAGTTTGCCGTCTGAAGAATACACACGTGAGGCATATTTATTGATAGGGTTCTGGAGGTCACTCACCGGAGGCAGTTTTCCCAGCCAGCCCTGCGAAATGGCGAACACGCCAAAGAACATCATGAAGATGATGATGCCTGTCACAATCCACCATCCTTTGATGGCTGTATTCACACTTGATGTATCGTTATTTTTTTTGCTGATACCCATAATGCTTTGTAGAAGTTTCTGTTTAATGCTTTGAAATGTTTTGCAAAGGTACAACAAAAAGTGAAAAGTGAAAAATGAAAAGTGAAAAACAAAAAGGAAAAAGGGGAAAAGCCGTCCGTTTTACCCCCAAAACGACACAGAAATGCTCATTAAACATAAAAAAAAGTGAAAAAAGCGGAAAAATGTTCTTTCTGTTAGAAAAAAGAATTATCTTTGCAAAAACATCAAAACTAAAGTATAACCATGACAGAAATTGGAATCAGCGAATACGCGCGTCAGCAGATAAGAAAACTCTTCTCTCAGCGCAATTCAGTCAACACGCTCAAGCGTGACCCCGAACTGACTCAAATCTTCGATAATTTTGCCTTCGATGAGGCACTGAAACTCACCGAGGAGCCAGTGTTGGAAAAGACCCGTTGCATGTGCATCCTTGCTAGCACCATTGGTTGCAATGCCATGCGCCAGTTCAAGGTGTATGTGGATGTATGCCTCAATGTGGGTGTGAAGCCACGTGAAATCCGTGAGGTCATCTATCAGACTGTGCCTTACGTGGGTTTCTCCAAGATGATTGACTTCCTCCTCGAGATGAATGAGGTGTTCGATGACAACGACATCAAACTTCCTCTTGACAATCAGGGAACAACCACACCTGAGAATCGCCGTGAGAAAGGACGTGAATATATTGATGGTGTGTTCGGAGCCGGCACAGCTGATCAGATGGAGAAGGACTGTCCTAAGGGACAGGAGCACATCATTGAGTTCCTCGAGAGTTACTGCTTTGGTGACTTCTACACTCGCAATGGCATCGACATGCAGCATCGCGAACTCGTCACCTTCTGCCTCCTGGCTTCTATGGGTGTTGCACAGCCACAACTTGAGCAGCACGGTTTCGGTTGCAAAAACATGAAGATCAGCAAGAAGGAAATGGTGGCAGTGCTCACGGGTATGCTTCCATACATTGGATTCCCCAAGACACTCAATGCCCTCACAGCCATCAACAAGGCTTATCCAGAGGACGAAGAATAAGTTTCTCTAAAGCGAACGCTATGCCGTCGTCATCGTTGCTTTTCGTAATGAAGTCGGCGGCTTTCTTTATCTCCTCCGCAGCATTTCCCATTGCCACACCCATTCCTGCAAATTGCAGCATGGGGGTGTCATTGTAACCATCACCAAACGCGATGAGTTCTGATGGCTTCATGCCTGTCTTGTCAAGAAGAATGGAAAGTCCCTTTGCCTTGTCAATACCTACAGGCACAATCTCTAAGAAAAAAGGCTCACTGCGGAACACACCCGCCTTTCCCTTCAAAGCCTCCTGCATCTCTTTCTCCAATGCTGGCAACAGGGTAGGGTTGCCCACAATGATGCACTTCACGATACCTGCTCCTTGTGCCGTTGTCACAAAGTTATCCACTTGTCTGAGAGCCATGCGGTTGCGCATCACCGAATACTGGATGTACTCATTATCTGCCACTTCGCTCACCACCTCTTTTCCGATATAGGTCATGATGGGCATACCATGTTCCTTCGCGCACGTATATAAATAAGGTATAATATCCTCATCCAATGTCTGTGCATGCAATCGTGTCTTCGTGCCCCAATTGTAAATCTCCCCACCATTGTAACTCATCACATAGCCTCCAAACTCCTCCAAGCGCAACGCATCAGCCACATGTGCCGTTCCGAACGTGGGGCGTCCCGAAGCCACAGCCACCTTCACACCCATCTCCTGCACACGGGTGAGCGTGTCCAATGTCTGTTGTGAGATGCTCTGGTCGCTCCTCACCAGCGTACCGTCCAAATCAACGGCAATGAGTTTGTATTTTCCCATCAGAAAAGAATTTGCGCTACAAAGTTACGAAGAATTCTGAAAATTAGTTGTATCTTTGCAAGCAAATACATCAGTGAAGTGAAATTAGGGATTTTCCCCTATGAAGGTAGGGATTTTAATATGGAGTAATGAAAAATAAGTATTAACTTTGCAACGTGATTTAGTACAAACCATAAAATAGAACGGATATGAAGAGATTATTGACATTGGCTTTGGTTCTGCTTCCATTGCTCAGCATGGCACAGGACGACCTCTACTTCACCTCTTCCAAGAAGGCGAAGGAGGCTGCACAGAAAAGGGCGACTGCATCGATGACGGCACGAACGACACCGGTGGTTGCGCCTACAGTGGTGGACTACCATAGCAATACACGTGGTGAAGATGAATACAATCGTCGCTATGTGTATGGTGGTCAATACGCAGAGGATTCATTGGCTGCACGCATTGATTCGGTGCAGTCAGGGTATGACATCAACGATCCAGAGTTGGACTATCGTTACTCTCGTCGTATCGTTCGTTTCCACAGCCCACGGCTCTATGCCTTGACAAGTCCGTATTATTGGGATTTGTACTATGGTTGGGGTGCATGGGATTATCTCTATGATCCATGGGACCCATGGTATTGGCACTACGGATGGGGCTACGGTTGGTCTTGGGGACCTTGGGACTGCTGGTATGGCAGCATCTGGGGTTACAGCCATCCTTACAGTTGGACATACTGGGGTTGGGGACCAGGTTGGAGCCGTCCTGTTTATTATGCTAATTATCATCGCAACACGATGCCTCGTGAATTCAATTCTTCTCGTGGACACATGGCAGCAGGTAACCGCATCCGCACGAATGTGGTGGGTGCCCGCAACCTGAACACACGTGGCAGTGTCCTCAGTTCTCGCACCAATGTGACGAACGGCAGGACGAATGTAGGTCGTACCCGTACTGGTGCAGTAGTGGGTAGTGGAACCCGTGCTGGTGGTGTAAATGGTAGTGGTACACGTGCACAAGTATATAATGGTACGCGTGAAGGTGCTGCCGGAAGGAGCACGATCAGTGGCAGAGAGAATCAGGTTCGTACGCAGGTTCAGCAACCCACACGTACTCAAGTGCAGCAACCTCAAACTCGTACGCAGCAGCAGACTCGTACGCAGGTTCAGCAACCAACACGTTCTTATACACCTGCCACGACAACACGCAGTTCTTCTGGCGGTAGTTTCGGTGGTGGAGGTACCCGTGCCGGTGGCAGTTTCGGTGGCGGCGGTGGCGGAGGCCGCAGTGGTGGCGGAAGACGCTAAACTCTTGAATTGATAATTCTTGGCAAGCCAAGTGTGCTAAAGATACAATAAGATAATTTATAATTGATATAGAATTATGAAGAAAATGTATAAATACTATCTGCTCACAGCGCTTATGGGTGTGGCAGGCGCAGCATACGCACAGGACAGTTATGATGCGCAGACTCTCGCGAACAGCGACTTGAACGGAACTTCTCGTTTCGTGGCAATGGGTGGAGCACTCGGTGCTCTGGGTGGTGATGTCAGTGTGATGAGCACCAACCCTGCAGGTACGGGTATGTACCGTAGCAGTGATGTCGCTTTCAGTTTCAGTGGACTCTTCACCGGTAAGGGTGCGATGGGACATGATGGTGCCCGTATGTCGTTCGACCAGGGTGGTGTGCTGATTACCTTCGATATGGACGAGCCTACCAACAAGGGCTTGCAGTTCGTCAACTTTGGTGTGAACTTCCAGAAGAAGCGTAACTTCCTCTTCAATCAGAGAACAGACGTGAAGAACCTGAATGACACGTTCAGTCAGACCTTCCAGATTGCAGACCTTTGCACCGATGCCTTTGCCAATGACTATTGGGGCACCATGGCTGACATGAGTGCTGCTGAAAAGGATGGTCATGCAGGCATTCTGGATGAGTCGCAAGATTCTTATCAGGGTCTTGCTGCTTCGGAGGCATATTTCGAGAAGGCTACTTTTGGCAGCAATCTCCAGGCAGATGTGAACATTTCCTTCAATGTCAGCGACCAGTTCTTCATTGGTGCTTCCGTTGGTGTCTATGACATTGACTATCACCGCGAGTCTTTCTATCAGGAACTGGGTACAGATGGCGTGACTTATGACTTCACGAACTGGTACAAGACCAAAGGTGATGGCTTTGATGTGAAGTTGGGCTTCATTTGTCGTCCTATCGAGGAAAGTCCTTTCCGCTTTGGAGTCACCGTACATACGCCTACATGGTATCGTCTGACGGATGCCAATGGTGCAGACCTCTTCATGAACGATGAGTATGTGGCCTCTGGTTCCAATGCTGAATACGACTACCGTTTCCGCACTCCTTGGAAGTTTGGTGTCAGCGTGGGACACACCATTGCCAACAAGTTTGCCATTGGTGCTGAGTATGAGTTCCAGGACATGAGTTCAGCACATTACCGCGAAGTGGACGGATACAACTCCAACTATTTCCGCAACATGAACAAGATCACGGAGAACACCCTTCGTGGACAGCACACCTTGAAGGTGGGTATGGAGTTCAAGCCCATTGAGGAACTTTCTCTCCGTGCCGGTTACAACTTCGTCTCTTCTCCATTCAAGTCGAATGCTTACCGTACCATCGGCTATGATGGTCCATACACAGAGACAGACTGGACCAATTGGGGTGCCATCAATCGCTTCTCTCTCGGTTTGGGCTATCGCTACAAGAGTGGCTATGTGGACCTTGCATGGCAGTATCAGGCACAGAAGGGTGACTTCTACGCATTCGATAATGGGGAGGATTTCAAGTCCACGGAGATCAAAGCCAACCGTTCACAGTTGATGGCTACCTTCGGTTTCCGCTTCTAAAGTGTTCAGAAGTCCTTCGCAAGCATCTTCAAGGATTTCGATGACATTCTCAAAACCTTGTGCGCCACCATAGTAAGGGTCGGGCACATGATCAATAACGTGCGTATGGCAATAATCCGTCATACGCACAATTTTTGTTTCTGCCTCCACGGTGGGAGCCAAACGATGCAACCTGTCCCAGTTGCTGTCGTCCATGCTCACGATGAGGTCAAACGTGTCAAAGTCAATCTCTCGGATGGGACGTGAAATGTGTGTGAGATGATACCCATGACGATACGCATGAGACTTCATTCTTGGGTCAGCACTTTCCCCTTCATGGTAACTGATGAGACCTGCAGAATCAATTTCATACTTGTGTTCCAATCCTCTCTCCTTCACCAACTTACACATCACGGCTTCTGCCATTGGGGAACGGCAGATGTTACCTAAACAAATGAAGAGGATTCTTTTCACAGGATTTTGTTGGTGTTCAAATCGGGGAAGGCAACCATAGGTGTGAAAGTCTTGGCTTCCTCGAAGTCCATGAGGGCATAGGACATGATGATGACAATGTCACCCACCTGCACTTTGCGAGCGGCAGCACCATTGAGGCATACGCAGCCACTGCCACGCTCGCCCTTGATGACATAAGTGTCGAAGCGTTCGCCGTTGTTGTTGTTGACGACATAGACACGTTCGCCAGCAATGAGGCCAACGGCATCCATCAGGTCTTCGTCAATGGTGATGCTGCCCATGTAGTTGAGGTTGGCTTCAGTCACCTTGACGCAATGCAACTTCGATTTCAGTACTTCAATCTGCATTTCCCTCTGTTATTTATAGTTGATGTTGTCGATGAGTCGGATAGGAGTGGCACCACAGAAGACGGTGATGCAACCCTGGATGTGCTCGGCATCGTCCCATGAGTTGACGCTTTCGAGCGTGAGGGCATTCACGATGTCGTAATACTGCACCTCAAGACCCTCCACCGCGTTGATGTCGCTGATGGTCTTCTGCTTCGTCTCCTCCACGGTGTGTGTCTTGCTGTACTTCACACTCTTCTTCAATGCCTTATAGATGTTGGGTGCAATGGCTCTTTCGTTGTCAGCCAACAGGGTGTTGCGGCTGGAGAGCGCCAGTCCATCCTCTTCACGAATGATGGGGCAAGGACAAATCTCCATGCGCTTTGCCCATTCAGCATCCTGTGCCACATAGTCAGCCACCATCGCCTTGATCACGGCAATCTGCTGGAAGTCCTTCTCACCGAAATACGCTTTGTCTGGCTCCACAAACATGAAGAGTTTGCTCACGATCTGGCAAACACCGTTGAAGTGACCAGGACGGAACGCACCTTCCATCACCGTATCCGTAGGAGGGTAGGAGAATGTGCGTGTATCGGGCTCAGGATATACCTCTTCCACCGTTGGAGCAAACACATAATCAGCACCGATGCTCTCCAGCAGGGCGCAGTCAGCCTCCAACGTGCGTGGGTATGCCTGCAAATCTTTCTTGTCGTTGAATTGG
>JBGUGM010000211.1:0-8168 GCA_045111535.1 Bacteroidaceae bacterium | reverse complement strand
CAAGAGCGACTACACGCAGTATGGCATCGCCAAAGACCACCCTGCTGTCGTGAAAGGCATGGCAGGAAGTCCGTATGCCATCAAGGACTACTACGACATTGACCCCGACCTCGCCACAAAGGTGCCTGAACGCATGAAGGAGTTTGAAAAACTCGTCATGCGCACCCATAAGGCTGACTTGAAGATGATTATCGACTTTGTGCCTAACCATGTGGCACGTCAGTACCATTCGGATGCCAAACCCGAAGGAGTGCGTGACCTGGGAGAAGATGATGACAAGACGGAGGCTTTCCATCCTGACAACAACTTCTACTACATGCCTTGCACGCAGTTCTCGCCCAACTTCTCTCTGCATGATGACGAGATGGGCGACTATGTGGAGATGCCAGCGAAGGTGACAGGCAACGACTGCTTCACTCCTTGGGTGAGCCAGAATGACTGGTATGAGACCGTGAAACTCAACTATGGCGTTGACTATCAAGGCACTCGCCAACTCATCTTCTGTCCTTCCACACCTAACACGTGGTTGAAGATGCGCGACATTCTCCTGTTCTGGGCAAGCAAGGGCATTGATGGTTTCCGTTGTGACATGGCAGAGATGGTGCCTTGCGATTTCTGGGGATGGGTCATTCCACAGGTGAAGGCAAAGTACCCCGACATCCTCTTCATTGCTGAGGTATATAATCCACACCAATACCGCGATTACCTTGGCCGTGGTCATTTCGATTACCTCTATGACAAGGTGGGTCTCTACGACACCATCCGTTCGGTGATGGGTGGTAACTCCGCCACTTGCATCACGGGGGCTTGGCAGAGCGTGGACGACATCCACACCCACATGCTCAACTTCCTCGAGAATCACGACGAACAGCGCATCGCCTCGAAGTTCTTTGCCGGCAATGCAGAAAAGGGTAAGCCTGCCCTACTCGTCAGTGCCTTGATGAACACCAATCCAATGATGATTTATTTCGGTCAGGAGTTGGGCGAACAGGGCATGTACTCAGAGGGATTCAGCGGACAGGACGGACGCACCACCATCTTCGACTACTGGACGATTGACCTCATTCGTCGTTGGAGAAACAACAATAAGTTTGACGGCACCCTGCTCTCGAAGGAAGAAAAGGACTTGCAGAAGTACTACACGAAGGTGCTGAACATCTGCAACACGGAGAAAGCCATCCGTGAAGGTCTGTTCTTCGACATCATGTATATGAACTATAACCAGGGCATGAATGAGCACCGTCAGTTTGCTTTCCTCCGAAAGAAGGACAAAGAACTCATCTTCGTCATTGCCAACTTCGATGACCAGCCCGCACGTTCATGGGTGAAGATTCCAGCACATGCCTTCGAGTGTCTTGACATCCCTGTCAGCGATAAGGAACGCGAGTGCAAGGACCTCCTCACAGGCAAGAAAGAGAAGAAGGCACTCATCCCAGATGGCACCCTCTATGTAGAGATCCCTGCCAACAGCGGAAAAGTGCTGAAGTTCAAACTCTAAGATACAACGATAAAAAGAAGCCCCACACCGTTCCTGCGATGTGGGGCATTTTCTGTGTGGAAACTTTTTAGAAGTTATAGGCAAGTCCCAACGTGAAATACTCCTTGAACTGGAAGTAGCCAAGCGTATCGTCGCAGTCCTTTTGACTGCGGTTATCGTCGAAGCGCCAAAGCGTATAAACCTCGCTGGAGATGTACTTGTTGAACTGGAAGGAAAGCACGTTCTCCATCTCCGATTCCACATACTCGTAGGAGGTGAAGTAAAAGCAACGGCACTTCCAAGTCAAGTCCTTCACAATCTTGATTTGAGAATTGAACTCGATCTTCGAACCGAAGTCCTGTTGGAAGTCCTTGCCCACCATGTTATTGGAGCGATGTATGTCCTCATCATCGTCATCAATCAAACGCATCTTGTATGAGAATGGCAGGAGTGCAAGGGAGAAACTGTTGCCATTCTTGAACTTGGGCTTCCAGTCCATACCGAGAGAGACATATACATCCAAAGGTGCCAAGAACTTAGAGTAGGTACGACGGTCATTCGCCTTATGACCTGGCAGGAACTGCGATTTTGCCTCTGCCGAAACGGTATAATACCAATTCTTCGCTGCCTTGATACCCAGTTTGGAATTGAGTTGAATCTTATCGTTGTTAGACAAGTAGCGATGGATGGAATCGGAAGTGGCAGTCACAAAACCCAGACGGAGGTCGAGTTTGTTATCCCACGTCACACGTTTCTGGTCGTTGTAGTTCGCTTCGAGCACCAGATTGGAAAGCATCGTCACGTTGTTGTTACCACCCTTGTACCAATTGTCCGAGAAATAGTTCTGCGTGAACTGAAGGGAGAACTTTCCTGTGGTTGTCCAGAAGTTAGGTTTGACAATCAGAAGATCCACCTCCACACTATCCAGCACATCAGCCACATCCTTGATTTCCTCCACCTTATTATAAATAGAGGACAAATCCTCTGCTGTTGTTCCTGCCACAGAAACAGGCGACACCGTTTGTTCAGAGGCTATCTGTGCATCAGAATAATGAAAAAGGTGAGGATATTCAGCATAAGCCCCCAAGAGCACATCATCAATGGAAGCATTGATGCGTTGACGCTCACGGATGGCATCAGTTGTCTGCAAAGGGCTTTCTATGTCGTATGGCAAGGTGTAGTTCAGTTTGAGTTGATCATCCACCACCGAACGGAAAAACACACCTGGACCAAACAATCTATAGTAATATGGAGACATCTGCAAGTCATTGGAATCGGCAGGTATATCACCTACATTCTTCCGAAGTTGTGTCAATTCTCTTTTGTATTTCGAGACGATGGAAGACGCTTCTCGGGAATAGGCAGCAGCACTTCCAGCCCTTTGGGAGAAGCCCTGCAACGACACGAAAAACATCATCGCCAACAAAAGAGGAAACAGGCATTTATTCATACACTTCACATCATATTTCTTGCAAATTTAAGGCTTTTTACTGACAAAATCAGCACAACATCCACATTTTCGGCGATAAAATTTCCTACATTCAAGAAAAAGAACTAAATTTGCACTTCGAATGGGTTGGAGGCATGCCTTAGACCCACCCAAAGACAACAACAAACAAGATTATAAACAACTTAATTTTCAACAACTATGCCAAACGGTAAGAAGAAGAAAAGACACAAGATCTCTACTCACAAGCGTAAGAAGAGACTGAGAAAGAATCGCCACAAGAGCAAGTAAAGTTGAGAAACTCTACTTCAATCTTGTTAGCGTCAGAACAAAGAACAGACCCTGAAATGATAAATCCTCGAAAAGGGGTGCATGACGAGGTTTGTTCTTTTTCTGTACAAAAACAACCTAATACATAAACGGTAGCAAAAATGACCAGCGAACTTATCATCGATGCTCAGCCAAAGGAAGTGACCATTGCCCTGCTCGAAGACCAAAGGCTCGTTGAGTTCCAAAAGGAAGGTCAGGACAGTAAGTACTCCGTTGGCAACATCTACGCCGGGAAAGTAAAGAAAATCATGCCGGCACTCAATGCATGTTTCGTCGATGTGGGTCATGAACGCGAAGCATTTCTGCACTACCAAGATTTAGGCAAACATTTTCTCTCTCTGGAGAAATTCGTCAAGCAGGTGGTAAGTGACCGCCGGAAACTTGCACCCATGGCAAAGGCTGCCAATCAGTCATCGCTGGAGAAAGTGGGAAGTATTCAAGACGTGCTGGAACTGGGACAGGAAGTGATGGTGCAAATTACAAAGGAACCCATCAACACCAAAGGTCCCCGACTGACAGCGGAAATCTCTTTCGCAGGACGCTACATTGTCCTCATTCCCTTTGACGACAAAGTGAATGTCAGTTCGAAAATCAAATCTAAAGAAGAACGCGCACGCCTGAAACAGCTCATTCAGAGCATCAAACCCCGAAACTTCGGAGTCATCGTCCGCACAGTGGCAGAAGGAAAACGCGCTGCCGAACTGAATAACGAGATGAGTTTGCTCGTCGAGTCGTGGAACGATTGCATCGAGAAGATTCAAAAAGCTACAAGTCTGCCAGTACTTGCACACGAGGAAACTGGCCGCACCGTCTCCATGCTGCGTGACCTCTTCAACCCCTCCTACGAGAGCATCCATGTCAATAATGAGGATGTCTTCAAGGAAGTGAAGCGCTACGTCAGCCTTATCGCACCAGAAAGAGAATCAATTGTCAAGCTCTACAAGGGCAATGTCCCCATCTTCGACAACTTCGGAGTAACGAAGCAAATCAAGTCGGGACTCGGACGGACAGTCAGTTTCAAGCATGGCGCCTACCTCATCATCGAGCACACAGAGGCACTCCACGTGGTGGATGTCAACTCTGGCAACCGCAATCGCGGACTCGACAACCAAGAGGAAAACGCTTTTGCAGTGAACATGGAAGCAGCCGAGGAACTGGCACGCCAGTTGAGACTGCGAGACATGGGTGGCATCATCGTCGTCGATTTCATCGACATGGACAGTGCCGAGCACAACCAGAAACTCTACGAACACATGACTCAGATCATGAAGAGTGACCGTGCACGCCACAACATCTTGCCACTAAGCAAATTCGGGCTCATGCAAATCACGCGACAGCGCGTCCGTCCAGCAATGGACATGCACGTGGAAGAAGTATGCCCCACCTGCTTCGGCAAGGGCGTCGTCAAGCCTTCCCTCCTGTTCACCGACACATTGGAGCACAAAATCGATTACCTTGTCAACAATCTTGGTCAGAAACGATTCAAACTCTACGTCAATCCATACGTGGAGGCTTACATCACCAAAGGCCTCATCAGCCTTTATCTCAAATGGCAGTTGACCTACGGCTTTGGTGTGAAGATTTATCCGAGTCAAGACCTCGGTTTCCTGCAATACAAGTTTATCGACCCCAAAGGCGAGGAGATAGACATGACAGAAGAAATGGAGACCCGATAAGGACTCACGACTCTCAAACTTCGCAGTTTGAATGACACACAACTCTAAAAAGAGAAGGACCTCCATCATGAAGTCCTTCTCCTTTTTTATCTGTATCTATGAATATTCTGTTTATCTCACTTTCAGCAAGTCACCCGTCACAGGAATGTAACTGTCATCCTTGAAGTTCATCTTGTAGAGGGCATCAATGCGGATGCCATAGAACTGACAGATAGTATACATCGACTCGCCTGCTTTCACCTTGTGCCAATAGTCCTTGTACTGGGTGTCTGCCTTCTTGGCTTTCTTGGCAAGGAAGATATTCATGTCTGGCTGTGGTGCAAAGTCTTCATCCACCTCATTGAACTTGAGGAGTTTCTTCTTCGGCACTTTCAATTCCTTCGCAAGTCCATCCCAAGTATCACCAGCACGAGCAGTCACACACTGGATGCCATTGACTGTTCTGACAGAGTGGCGCGTTGGAACGACAGGAACAGGCTCTGGCTCCTTTTTCTTCTTCCATTTCCTCAAGCCAATGCGATCCTCGTCGTAATCATCCAACTCGTAGGTCTCGATGATGTTGATGAGCCTGTCCGCATAAGTAGGCGACGTGGCATATCCACACGCTTTCAGTCCACGTGCCCATGCTTTATAGTCGAGGGGATTGAGATCAAAGAGCCTCTTGTAGCGGTCTTTAAGCAAGAACTGCGAATGGTCCTCATAACTTTCCTCTACATTCTTATATTTACGGAAATGTTCACCCTTGTGGTCATCGTCACGAACTACATAAGGACCATTCCACCCTGTACCCACCTTGATGCCAAAGTGGTTGTTGGCATTCTTTGCCAAATAACTGGTGCCTGCACCACTCTCGAGCAGTGCCTGTGCAAGTGTAATACTGGCAGGAATCTTGTAGCGATGCATCTGTTCGATGGCCGCATCTTTGTATTGATCAACATATTGCTGATAAGCAGTGTTTCTTTGGGCAAATGTGAACGATGACAGTGCGATGCCTAATGCCATCAAGGAAAGTCTCAAATATCTCATTAGAAAGCGATTAGTAATGTTTCGGTTGCAAAGATAGGAATAAAACTGAAAACAAAAAACTAATTGCTAAAATTTTTTACAATAGTCTATCAGTTTCGCATACAAAACGTTATTCTGAAGCAGTTTTTCGTTACCGAGAACAAAGAGTTGCTTCCTGGCACGGGTAACAGCAACGTTCAGTTTTCTGTCCACAGTCCCTGATGGTGTCTCTGTCAGATTGGAGAGGATTTCAAGTTCACCACACAGCGTGATGGTGGTGCCATAGATGATGATGTCACGCTGAGAGCCTTGATAACGTTCCACAGTGTCAATCACAAGGGTAGATGCCACATCAGGAAGGATTTTGGCAATCTCTGTACGCACCAAGACTATCTGACGTCGGAAAGGAACAATGATGCCCAGTTGTTGCCAAGGGTCAAACGGCAAGTTGTTCTGTTCATGCAGGGTAACGATATTTTTGACGAGTTGTGCAATCATGCGTGCTTCCAAGATATTTGCTTTGGGTATATGATCTTCAGGTAAAGGAAGAGGCACATTGATGAAAGCACAACGATGAGTGGCAACGAGACTTTCGATAGGATTCTCCTGATTGTAATGTTGATAAGGAAGTTCCTCCTGCTGATGTGGCAATCCCACAGGCAAGAGACGCCCCTCATAAAAAGCCTCGGAGGCAAAATCAGCAATGGCAGGGTGCATACGTCCCTGATGATCCAACATCGCCACCACATCTGCATTATCACGATTCTGTTCATACAAACGTTCAAAGAGAGAATTGCGACAATTCGTCAATCCTATCTGATGCAGCAACGGAGACGCTACTGCCGACTTCTCCTCATGCTGCACCACCACAGCAGGCAACTGCTTATGGTCACCAATCATCACGAACTTGTCAATGGCTGGCGATGTGAGGATGCCCATGATTTGAGGTTCCAGAATTTGTGATGCCTCGTCGAAGATGGCAACATGAAAATGCTTCAAGTGGAAAAGTGTCGTGTGGCTGTTCATCGAAGCCACCGTACTGACAAAGATGCGCGTGTCCTGTATCTTCTTCGTCACTTGCTGACGATTGGTCAAATTGGCAATGGCATGAGATAGCAGATACTCCTGATAGGAAGGCGCGCAAGACAACTCACGCCCAAGCCTGATATAATCCGGTGCCTCCAGATTATCTGGATTATCCGGACTATCCAGTCTAATTGTCCCCAGCATCCCACAAATCTCATCCACAGCCCGATTCGTATATGCCAGCAATAAGATGTTGTGTCCCTTTTCTAGTTCCTCCTCTACCATATGCTTCAGAGCCACAGATGTCTTTCCCGTTCCTGGAGGTCCCATCAAGAGGAACATCTCCTCCTTCGTAGGTGTACGCTGACACAGTAACAAATCACGACGTTTCTTCTCACACTTCAACAATGAGAAGAGTCCACTGTAAAGGCTTCGGAAATTCGCATCCACATGGTCATGCTCAATGGCATACAGGTCATCCTTGCTGAAAATGTCCGTGTTGCGCTGGGTGTTCTTCAATTGCAACCAGATGCGATCCCTGTCATACGACTCCACACTGCAACGGAACACCTGCTGGGTAATGGCTGAATCCTCTGCTGAATTGCGCTTATACAGAATCACGGCATCACCAATGCGGAAGTTGGGTGACTCGTCATCCTCATCATTACGTTCCAAGCAAAGTGCCTCTACCCCATCCTTCATGCGGAGGTCTTTCAGACGTAGATTCAGGAAGATGTCACCATTGTCCCTCTTCGTGTCCAAGTCATCAAGCCAAAGTGCAGACAATGAACGTGAGGCATTCTGTCCCGTTTCACAAATCTTGCTTTCTGCCTGTTCCCGTTCGATGAACTGCAAGAATGCGTAGAAGTATTCAGCAGTCAGTTCATCCATGTTGTGCAAGGTATCCGTCTGGGATTGCAAACCAGGCAGACACCATACCGTCCAAAAGTTGTCGTTGCATCGTGCATTCTGTCGCAAAGCCTGTGGCGTCAGTTTCGGCACCCATTCACGCGCTTTTCCTTCCATCAACCCACGTTCCATCGCCACCATGCTGTTGCGGATATTCATGGCCCTCAGCACCATCTCGTCGTAACTTTCCTGTTCCTGAAGGTGCGGATACTTCGAGTAAAGCAGATGCCCCATCACATCCGTCTGCTTCACATCCATATTGTAGTAAAGGATTTCCTTATAGAGCAACATCTGCATC
>JBGUGM010000210.1:0-2462 GCA_045111535.1 Bacteroidaceae bacterium | reverse complement strand
ATACAGCAGTTTGTAGTCAGCAGGGATGTCGAGACTCTCGCGGAATGCTTTGGCTCTCTCGTCAGTGGTGAGGAAACGCGCGGGGCCTGTCTGGATGCAGGTGCCAAGTCCTAATGACTGAGCAGCCAACATCATGTTCTCGCCCAACAGACCTGCATCGAGATCGAAACTGCCATTTGCAGGAGCACAGACGCAGATGAGGTTGGGGGCATTACGGGTTTGGTCCTTCACATCTGCCATCAACTTCTGGTCTTCGATGATGCGCACAGCCCAGTTCTGGCGGTTGATGGCACTTGGAGCATTGATGCCTGCCAGGGCTACAGCCTCCAGTTTCTCATGCTCAACAGGCTTGTCGAGATACTTGCGGACAGAACGACGTGCCATGATGTTGTTAATCACTTCGTTCTTATACACTTCTTGTGCTGAAAGGGTCAGCACACCCATCATTGCCATGAGGCAGAAAAATAACTTCTTCATGATCTGTGTCGGTTTTATTGATTAGTAATGGGTTTGAAAATTCAAATCATCGACAAAATTACACTTTTTTCATGAGAATAATGTTCAAACATCACATCTTTACGCTTAAATCGAAAGAATATCATTGTTTTTTCGTACTTTTGTCAGAAATTAAATGATACAACAAGAAACTATGCAGAAAAGAAATCAAATGATGAAGAAAATGTTGATGGCATGGACCATCATGATGGGCATGTGCCTGTCAATGCATGCACAGGATGAAGACTATTCCATCCCGGTGAACTTCAAGGGCGAACGTCCCACCATTATAGACTTCATGAGTGCCCTCCTGTCGCAGGAAGAACTGGGCGAGTATTTGGGCAACCTGAGTGACCAATGGAAACTTCGTCAGCAGGGCAAGAAGACCAAGGGCACATGGACGGTGAACACTGCCAATGGATATGTACGATATGAGGAAATCAACATGGTGGACGGAATGCGCGACGAAAACACGTGCGAGTTCTGCTACTGGAACTGTGCTGACAATCGCCACAAACTCTTTGCCACCAGTGTGAGGCTCATCTGGGATGGACGTCCTATTGACACGGAACATTCGGGACTGTCCTTCTATATCTATGACTCGAAGACCCGCAGAATGAACTGGGCAAGCACCCAAGACTTAGGCGTGGACATCGATGTGCCTGGACGCGAAGTCGCACAGTTCTCGTTGCCCATCACCGACAAAAACATCATCGCCACCGCTTTCCCATCGGATGAATATAAGGACAAGGATGAAATCGTCATCGACTGCCAATGGGACGGCATGCGATTCCATCAAAAAAGCAAATATGGACAGAAACTCTCGTTCAAGGACGGTCCTATTGGCCCCAAGGAAACATGGGAGGACTACGATGTGAGCCTTCGTATCGTCGATGCTAATGGTGCCAATCCTGGCTACGAGGCAATTGTCCGCAATAGGGACGGCAAGACACTTCAAGTGCTGGAGACAAAGGTGGAAGACAGTCCAGGGGACATGGCGAAGTTTGGCAATGTCATCGAGAAGGACGTGAACTTCGATGGTACACCCGATTTGCTCATTTGTCTTGGTGGCCAGAAGGTGACTGACCAGACATTCCTCTATTATGACGCATGGATTGCCGACTGGAACGAGGGCAACGTGACCTTCACCCTCTATCCAAGTTTCCGCGACATCGCCAATGCAGAGGTGGATGCTGCCTACCGCTGCATTTTCAGTCACTACATGGCACGCGACGGTTCCTATACCTATCTCCAGAAGAGTTGGTCAAACGGCAAGCTGGTCGAGGATGGCAAGAGCTGGAATGTCAAGCAGAAACTGGAGCGGTAATAAGCATCAATCTATCTAACCTCCAATCTTGGTTTTACAGGGTTTGTAAGTCAGATGATGTGGTCGTATTTGACCGTTGTAACACAATTTCCATCGTTGTTTTCTGAACCCTCATGCCCATGTTCCTATAGAAGCTTAAAGCCGCATCGTTGCCCTCCCATACATTCAGGGTGACATTGTTGCAGCCAATTGACTGGGCGTAATCACGGACATATTCATACAACGCCTTGCCGACATGCTGGCCGCGAGCCATCTCATCCACGCAGATGTCATCAATATACAGCGTCTTGATGTCCTGGAGCAATATATCGTCCCTCACTTCGGTTATCACGCAGAAGGCATAACCCAGAACTCCGTCATTGTCAAAGACGAATATAGGTTTATTGTCATCCTCTAACATCGCTTCCAATTCCTGCTCATCGTATTTGGTCGTGTTCGGTTTGAACAGGTCAGGGCGCAGTACATAATGCACCATATTCACCTGATGCAGCAACTCAATAATGGCCTTTATATCTCGTTTGTATGCTCTTCTAATCATTTTTATAACAACGATGTTAGTTTCTTATTTGAACTCTCTCCATTTGCAATAGGCGGATTTTCTTGTCGATGCCGCCAGCATAGCCCGTCAGCGAGCCGCCTG
>JBGUGM010000209.1:0-29543 GCA_045111535.1 Bacteroidaceae bacterium | reverse complement strand
CAGCTAAATGGCGCTGTTCAATTCCAACCTTTAAAGATATTTTCTCGACGCTCCATTCTGGATGCCGCTTGGCAATATCCTCATTAGTCCGAATATTTAACGGTAAATAATTTGAAATGTAGTTGATATATGCTGCCATGGTTATTTCTGCGAATTAATATAATCCAATATCTCACGTGCTGTACTCATGCTCTTCCATTGCTTCTCGTCAATGTCAAGACCAAAGTTGTCCTTGATTGCGAGCATCATTGACATTCCCGTTAGAGAGTCGAACGAATCAATGGAGCGGATATCCGTATCTGCATCGAATATTATCTCCGCAGCATCATAATATTGTTCTTTCAACAAGTCAGTGAATTCTTGTAGTTCCATAATTTTGCTAATATTTGACATTATACTTGAAAATCTTTTCGGTGAGCCTTCACATATGATATGAATGCTCGTATATCATTCTTGTCCTTTGCTTCAGAAAGAAACTTTTCTCTGCTGGCAGTAAATGAAATAAATTCTTTCTTAGAATTCCTCAGTTCCCCCATTTGTATGTCACAACCCAGATAACTGTCGAGCACAAGGGCATTAATGTTGGAACGGTGAATGGCTCCATGTAAAGAGTAGCATTGTATCTGGGTGTCAAATACAAACAACATATTGTTGTACGCGAATTCTAGCCCCATACCAGAATTCAGCATTGACGGAATCATATAATACCCTAACTCTGCCGAAGAATTCCTAATGTTAATGTCTGTAAGATTGGTAACACCTATGGGTTCCGTGCCTTTCCTGACCAGCCAGTAGGCAACATCGTCACGACTATTAAGAGATTGTACAAAGCGGAGATGATTCTCCAGAGGAATAATCTCTTTATTGTACATAAATTCCCGAATCTTCGGATCGTTACGCCACAGCCATATTTGCTTTATCAGACCTTCATCCAGCGTGATGAAGTTAGTGAACGAGTATTCATTCACCCTGTAAGTCATATTCTTATCTATTTGCATACAACAAATTACAACTTTTTGAACGCCGTTAAATAATTTTCTTTTATCTTTGTGTTTTCAAAAGGAAATACGATCGAACCTCTTAAGCCACAAATTGCTTTCTCAATAGCAGTTGAGTCTGTCGTCTGCAAAAGTCCCAAAGGCTGAATGCCCTTCCTTCCCATCAGTATCTGATAGAATTCCTTCTGATTGTCCACATGATAGCCTACAATCAACGGCAAATTACGACTTAATGCCTCGATACAGACTGTACTAGCGGAAAGTATACCTACGGCAGAACGTTCAAATAGTTCTGCCATTTGCTCTGCTGAGAGGTTTTTTTTTATTGTTACTTTTTTGCGGTTTTCATCCGAAAGATGAACCTTGTCACCGAGAATCACAACAATATTATATGGTATTGTCAACCGAAGCAATATCGTTACAATATACTCTGTTATGCCATATGGGTCGGCACCCCCAAAATTAACAACTAAATCATTGTTACGTTTTATATCTGACAGCGGTTTTAAAAAAGGAGACCTAAGCAAAGCATAGTTAAAACCTAAACATAATTTTGTATAAGGCTCGCAATCAAAAAGATTTTTATCTGTTAATGCATGATTGATAATCATATCTGCAACATAATGTTTGTCATGCATGTCATCTATGCAAACAAGCCCACATCCTTTTTCTTTAATTCTTCTCTGATAATCAGTTGTATAAAAATAATTATCGAGTACGACTATTTCGTTTCCATTCAGTTCATTCAAAAACTTATCAAAACGACTGTCATCCGCCGGCAATCCCACATAAGAGCACACCGCAGACATCTCGTTAATCTGGTATTCAGTAGGAGACTGTGTAAAAAAAACACAATCGAAATCATCTTTAAGCATATCTGCTAATGCAAGTGAACGGATAAAATGACCGTAACCTATCTGTGGTCCTGCATCTGCTCGAAAAAAAACCTTTTTTTTATTCTCCATGAAGAATTCTATACTTCATCTCCGCCAACTTCCAATCCGTTTCTGTGTCAATGTCTTGAATAGTGGTCTCACTTACTTCTATGCCACCAACCTTAATCTCCCCAAACAACCACTGTCTAGTCTTATACCAATAAAATGTACCTGTATCATGATACTCCTTAGGAAGATCCTGACTACGACTATTCTCAAACTCTGGCCAATGGCGGCACATTGTACCATCTTCCGCTAAATCAAGACAACGCCAAATGGGGTATGAGAACTGTACTACAGGATAAACGCATGTGAAATCAGATTTTTGAAGACGTTCGTATGCAGAAATAACATCCTTGCTTTGTACTAACGGAGCTGTTGCATAGAAACAGCAGAAATTATCAAATTCCATTCCTTGCTCATTATATTTTGCTAGGACCTCTTTCAGCACATCTGTAGTTGTGGCGAAGTCACTAGCCGTTTCAGCAGAACGCATAAATGGAACTTTGGCACCATACAGCTTTGCGACCTCTGCTATCTCTGCATCATCTGTTGATACCATAATCTCATCGAAGATTCCTGATTTTTGAGCTGCTTCGATGGAATATGCTAACATGGGTTTGCCGAGGAAAGGCTTCACATTCTTACGAGGAATACGTTTACTGCCTCCACGTGCGGGGATTATACACAGATTTTTCATTTGCAAATATATTCTTTTACCTTTGTAATTATCCAGTCTTGTTCCTCGTCAGTCAAGGTCGGGAACATAGGCAACGCTAGACACTTGGTGTAATAATCCTCTGCTATAGGCATGTCACCTTCTTTCCAGCCTAAACTCTTATAGTAAGGCATGGTATGGGCTGGGATGTAAAGTACCTGAGAGTACACATTGTTGGCACGCAGGAAGTCATACAAGCCTTTACGCTTATCCGCATCAACTTGAATGATATAGAGATGGAAGGCGTGAACCAACCCTTCTGCACGGTATGGAGTCTTTACTACTGTTCCTTTGAAAGCATCATCATACTTCTTAGCAATCTCGTTTCTCCGCTGAATGCTCCAATCCAAACGCTTCAACTGGCTAATACCAAGGGCAGCCTGCATTTCAGTGATACGATAGTTGTAACCCAACTCCTGCATCTCGTAGTACCAACCACCATCATTCTTCTTCAGCAATGTGGGGTCTTTGGTGATACCGTGAGTGCGGAAGAGTGCCACCTTATCATACAAGTCTTTGCGATTGGTGGTGACAGCACCACCTTCGCCTGTGGCAATATGCTTCACTGGGTGGAAGGAGAAAACAGTCAAGTCTGCATATTTGCAGTTACCAATCATCTGTTTCTCACCTTTGCTGTCAATGAAACTGCCACCAGGAGCATGGCAAGCATCTACTACAATAGCAAACTGGTATTCGTCTGCTAACTTACGCAGTTTCTCCTCATCAATAGGGTAACCTGCAAAGTCAACAGGAACAACTGCTTTATATGTGCCTTTAGGTGATGCTTTCAGAATCTGCTCCAACTTATCCAAGTCCATCAAGAAAGTCTTGGGGTCGATATCACAAAAGACCACCTCTGCGCCCTGATAACGGAAGCCATTAGCTGAAGCCACAAAGGTGATGGGAGTAGTGATAATCTTGTCACCGAGCTTGATATCAAGAGCCATGGCGCAAAGGTGCAGCGCTGCAGTACCATTGCTCACCATGCAGGCATATTTACATCCCAAGTAATTGGCAAAGTCCTTTTCAAACTCGCCAATACGAGGACCCTGAGTCATATAATCGGACTTCAAGGTTTCAACGACCACATCTATATCCTCCTGAGTAATGCTCTGATGTCCGTAAGGAATTGGTTTCGTAATCATATTATTCAATTGTTTATTGTGTAGAGCTTATTGGTTATTTCACCTCAAAACCAGGAATGACCTTTGCGAATTTCTCACGAAGAGTTTCAACCGTATCCCAATCCTTATTATTGTTGGAAGCAAAATAGAAACCTTGCTCTACGAATTTAGCATTATGATGCTTCAAATACTCTTCTGTTGTGTGGTTATAGGACACTGACGGAAGGATGGCATAATATTTACCTATGTCTATCGTGCTCAAAGAGTCTGTTGCAGTTATCATCTCTTCATGGAGTTTCTCACCTGGACGAATGCCAATTTCTTTCATTGGGAGGTTTGGAGCAATCGCTTTGGCTACATCTGTAATTTTGTATGAAGGAATCTTAGGGATGAACAATTCACCACCTAAATGATGGCCAAGTGCCCACATCACCAGATCAACACCCTCTTGTAGAGAAATGTTGAAGCGGGTCATACGCATGTCGGTAATAGGCAACTCAGTAGCACCCTGATCTCTCAATTTGATGAAGAAAGGTATCACAGAACCACGAGAACCCATTACGTTACCATAACGAACTACAGAGAAACGGATGTCACGAGAACCCTTGATATTATTGGCTGCAATAAAGAGTTTGTCAGAAGTCAACTTGGTGGCACCATAAAGATTAATAGGAGCGCAAGCCTTATCTGTTGAAAGTGCCACAACATCATGTACACCACAATCAATGGCAGCATTGATGACATTCACTGCACCATCCACATTGGTCTTGATGCACTCGCGTGGATTGTATTCTGCTGTATCCACCTGCTTGATGGCTGCTGCATGAATGATGACATCCACACCTTCGCAAGCACGCTTGAGTCGCTCGCCATCACGGACATCACCAATCAGATAACGAAGCATCGGATAATCCTTCTCTGGATACTTCTGCTTCATATTGTATTGCTTCAGTTCGCCACGAGAATAGATAATGATTTTCTTCACATTGGGGTAATCACGGAGAATGGTCTCCACAAACTTGTTACCGAAGGAACCTGTTCCACCAGTAATCAATACAGTCTTGCCGTTTAGCATAATATATAAAGATTTTATTTGTTAATTTCTAAAATGTTTCCCTTCTCGTTCGGGATGTATGGACCTTCTTTCACTTCAAAGATGACCGTACCTGAGTCCAACACTTCCAAAGAATGCCACGTGTTAGCAGGAACCTGAATGCCATATTGTCCACTCTTTGTATCAAGTATATGATCTTCCATTATTTTTCCTTTATCATCATGAATCGTCACTTTCATACTACCCTGCAAAAGAATCTGCACCTCATCCACTTTATGGCGATGAATGGGCATAATCGTACCTGGCTCTAATGCATTCAAAAGCCGTTGGCATTTGTCGTTCAAATCTTTATGGAAATTATAATTCTTTCGAAGACGAGGAGAACTCTTTGCTTCAGAAATAAGAGAATCTAATATAGACTGAGTGATTATCTGAACAGACATGATTGAATCAAATGTAACTTAATAAAAGAGTCTCAGACTTACACTTTAAAGGAATAGTGAAGAAAAGATGCAGTTTCTTCGACTCTATGGTTGTTAATTAAACGGTTAAAAGTAGACAACTGACAACAGTCAACGGACAACGGAAATTGATAATTAGTTCATCAGTACAAAATCATATCTTGTCTAATGTTCGGACACTTATACGTCATCTCACGCGACTCACACTCGCATCCTCCGATCACACTCACTCGTCTTCTCCACTTCCTGACGCTGGTCATCTCCGCTTTGTCACACTCGTCTTCTCCACCATGTCCCTTTCGTCATCTCCTCATTCTCCCTTTCGTCATCTCCAAGCTCTGACGCTCGTCATCTCCCAACTCTGTCACTCGTCATCTCCAGGTTCTCACACTCGTCATCTCCGACAAGAAGACCTCTGACCCCGCAAAGGATTGATTCCTGATCACTCGGTACGAACAGTCAACAAACAAAGGACAACAGACAACCGTTAATTAACTACGTTGAGCTAAAGGTTGATAATTAATTCATCAGCACAAAATCAACAACTCTAATAATATCCCGAGCACATTTAGTACACAAAGAAAACTTTATACAACATTTTCTCCGAAGACTTACTCTCATACCGCATTCGAGACCATTATCTAGTTGACAAGTGACAGTTGAAAGGTGACAGCATGGAACTAATACCTCGATCAAGACAATCTATCACTCGTGCAAGAGGTAAACTCAAACCTACAAGTTCTGTCATTTCCATGATTCGATTGGTGTGCGTTTAGCAATATAAAAGTCAAACAGCAGGTGCGAGCTGTGGGCAGTTCGCTAGGTACTTTTATAATATGATAAGTGTTGAGAGGGGTGTTAGTTTCTTTCTATCTCTGAAATCAGACTACGAAGATAGGAATCTGAGATATTATTGATTTCACTTTTATCGTATATGGACATCAGCGTAATCAGGAAGATAATCGAAAGTGACTTTCATAACAGCATCTTATTCTGCAAACAAATTACGAGCATTGTGCTTTGCTTGCCCAGCATGCAATTCGTCAAATGCTTTGGTAAGACTTTTCTTCACCATTTTCTGTTGAGCATCAATTGGGGAAACTGTGCCTTGATTTAACTGCGAAGATATCATTGCGGTTGCCATATCTATTTAATTTTGTTGCAAAGATAAGAACTTTTCTTGAGAAGTTCCAAATATTTATGCGATTTTTTCGAGGTCGTCAGGGGAGATGGTGACCATGGCGGAGCCGAGGATGTCGAGGTTGACGACGAGGTATGAGGCGCTGCCCTGGCGGATGACGTTGCCTTCGAGTCCGGCGAGGTGACCACGGACGACTCGGATGTGGTCACCGAGGTGGAGAGGCTCTGCCGTGAAGTGGACGGGAGTGTCGGCATGGTAGAGCATGAACTGGAGGCGTTCCATCTGGGTGTCAGGGATGACAGCGAGGGGATGCCTGCCGAAGTCGTTGGTGTGCCCTGCCTTGTCGGTCAGGAAGTAGTTGATATAGGGGAGGTTGACGATGTCCCGACGTTCACGTTCGGTGACATGGACAAAGAGAAGGTTGGAGAGGAGGACCCGTTCCACCTGCTTCTTCTGACCGGTGCGCCAGATGCGGGTCTCGTTCTGGGTTGCCACATAGGATTCATAACCGAGGGCGGTGAGTCGTTCACGACACGCTTTCTCGGTATTTCTGCCTACCATGGCGACGAACCACTTGCGGTTCGGTACGCCTACGGCGTCGTCAACTTTCTGAGTTGGCGGAACTTGAGAATCCATGGAAGAATTGATATACATACACTCTGTCTATCAACTGAGAATGCCTTTCCGCTCTATGAAATGAATGAGTGATTGGCTTTCAAAGTGCAAAGGTACGAAGAATTCATGGAATACGGGTAATGAGAGGGGGAGAATTTGTTAAAATTGCTAGATTTAAGCAATTTTAACAAAAGGCAACAGACTGTTGGGGAATTGATAATTGAAAATTGACAATTGATAATTGAGAATTGAGAATTGATAATTGGCTACGCCGAGCTAAAGGTTAGCCATGCGGGATGTGGTGAGAACGAACACGAATCGCACGAATAACACGAATAAAGTGTTTCGCAAGAAACACGGACAACAGACAACAGACAACGGACAACAGACAACGGACAGTTGAGAGTTGAGAATTGAAAATTATTTGTGTTGTTCTTTTTGCATCTGCTTCCACTGGGCTTTGGCGAGTTCCTGCATGTCCACCACTTCATCTTTCTCATCGACGATTTCGAAGCCGAGCATGGTTTCGATGACGTCTTCGAGGGTGACGATGCCACGGAGGGTGCCGTACTCATCGATGATGATGGAGATGTGCTCTTTCTTTTCGAGGAGTTTCTCCCAGATGGTGGAGACGTCCTCGTCTTCGGAGAAGGAGAGGATGGGACGTGCCAGCTCCCCGAGTTTGGTGTCGAACTTGTCTTCTGCCAGTCGTTCGAGGATTTCCTGACGGAGGACATAGCCGGTGATGTAGTCGCTCTCCTCCCCTTTATAGACGGGGATGCGTGAGAAATTCTTGTATTCCTCGTCATGATAGAACTCACTGAGGGTCATCTCCTCTTCTGCCATTGCCACCACGACACTGGGGGTCATGATTTCGTGGGCTGCCACGCTGTCGAGCTTAAGGAGGTTCTGAATCATGCGGTTCTCTTTCTTTTCGAGGACACCCTCTTCGGTACCTACGGTGACCATCGCTGCCACTTCATCGCGTGTCACGGATTCCTGATTGGCGGCATTGCCGAGTCCATGGGTGATCTTCTCGAGCAGGATGACCAGGACGTAGGTCATTATAATATATATGTGTATGATGCGAGTGGCTGGGAGTGCCAATTTGCGCCAATAGGTAGAGCCAATGGTCTTGGGCACAATCTCGGAGAATACCAGAATGAGGAAGGTGAACACACCTGAGACGATGCCCACGAAGAGACTTGTCTGGTCGGAAGCGGCAAAGTGGGAGGCGGCATATCCTGCTGCGGTGGAGCCCACGAGAGAGGCACCCACAGTGTTCGCTATCGTATTGACTACTAATATGGCAGAGATGGGACGGTCTATGTTGGTCTTGTACTGCTTGAGGCGTTCCCAGCCCTTGGCACCTTGTGTCTCGAGGGTGGTCACGTAGGACATGGGGGTGGAAAGAATCGTTGCCTCCAGCACCGAACACAGTGCTGAGATGACCAACGAGAGCAACATGTAGATGAGTAAGAGGGTGATCTGTGAGTCCATACGTTTCTGTCTGAATACTATATTTTCTCGCCATAAGCGAGGTCACCCGCATCGCCCAGTCCTGGCACGATGTAGCAGTGCTCGTTGAGTTCGGGGTCAATGGCAGCGCACCAGAGCGTGACGTTGTCGTAATCGGCAAATGCCTTCTTGATGTAATCAACTCCCTTCTGTGCGGCAATGACACAGCAGAGATGCACCGTAGCAGGAACACCCTTCGTGCAGAAGGCATGATAGCCCAATTCAAGGCTGCCACCCGTGGCGAGCATGGGGTCTGCAATGATGAGGGTCTTGTTGGTGAGGTTGGGTGAGGCGATATACTCTATCTTGATGCCCACCTCCTTGCACTCCTTATCCTTGTAGTAGCGATAAGCAGAGACAAACCCATTACTTGCATGGTCGAACACATTCAGGAATCCCTGATGGAAGGGAAGTCCTGCACGGAAGATGGTGGACAGCACCACCTCGTCGTCAGCAGTCGATGCCTTTGCCTTGGCAAGCGGCGCCTGAATGGTCTTTTCTGAATATCGAAGAGTCTTGCTGATTTCGTACGCCATCATCTGACCGATGCGTTCCAGATTGAATCTGAAGCGAGCATGGTCTTTCTGGATGTTCACATCACGCAGTTCTGCCACATACTGATTGATGACAGTGTTCTGCTTGGCGAAATTGATTACTTTCATCGTATTGAAGATTTGATGCAAAGGTAGTGATATTTTTTCACATGGGAAATTATTTTGTTAAAATTGTCACAAATCGTCAGCATGATTGGTTATATATGCCATATTTTTATCACTTTTGGCACGAAAAAGCGATTTCATTCCCCTAAATGTACAAATTATTCACAAAATGTTTGCGATGTGTCATTTTTTCTGTAACTTTGCAAAAGATTCTTAAATAAGAGTGAGTAAAAATTGACATATGGGAACAGAAAAGCATCTTCAATTTGGCGTGTTCTTTGTTGACACGGTATTATTGATTGCCTTCGTTTTTGGGTTTTACTACCTCATGTGCTATCTGGCACCTGAGTCCGTGGAGAATATCCAGAACCTCCCATGGTTGGTGCTTGTATATGTCATCGGATTTGCCTTCAGCTACATCCTGTTTCCCTCACTCATCCAATTACGACTTGTCAAAGCAGAAGCTATCATCACACGTGTTGTTTACACTTGTTTCATGATGCTTCTTTTTATTTCTCTCATTTTGGTCGTGTCGAGACCATTTTATGATTTTCCCCGTGACTTCCTACTCTATTCGATGTTGGCATATCTAGCCTTCCTGATGGTGGAACGAATCATCCTGAGAATCATTCTCAAACGTTTCCGTGCCAACAAGGGAAACACCAAAACCATTGTCTTGATTGGTAATGAACAGACGGTGCAGCATTTGTATGAGATTCTGAAAACTCCTATCTACGGTTACAACATTGTCGGTTTCTTCTATGACGGGGAATGTGACAACGAGGAAATTGCCAGCATGAGATTAGGAGGGGTTGGTGACATTTACGGATGGATTGCCACGCATCCCCGCATCAACGAAATCTACGGTTATTTCCCTAAGGAACAGCACGATACCATCAATATGATGAGTAAGTTCTGTGATAACCACCTGATTCGATTCTATTACATCCCTGCCATCAACGTGTTCAAGGGCAACATGTCTGTCACCTTTATGGAGGACATTCCACTCATTGCGCGTCGAGAGGAGCCTCTGAGAAAAAACAAGAACAAGATGATCAAAAGGATTTTCGACCTCATCTTCTCGTTGTTTGTGCTCATTCTAATATTCCCATGGGTATTCATTCTGGTGGCTATCATGATCAAGATTCAATCGCCGGGTCCTATTTTCTTCTTACAGGAGAGGACGGGTCTGGACGGTAAGATATTCAAGTGCATCAAGTTCCGCTCAATGCAGGTGAACGATGATGCAGACGAGGTGCAGGCAACGAAAGATGATCCAAGAAAGTTCCCGTTTGGCGACTTCATGCGCAAGACGAACATCGACGAGATTCCGCAGTTCATCAACGTATTTGTGGGCGACATGTCTGTAGTAGGTCCACGTCCACACATGCTGAAGCACACGGCTGAGTATTCGAAGCTCATCAACCATTTCATGGTGCGCCACTTCGCCAAGCCAGGCATCACCGGACTGGCACAGGTGAGCGGTTTCCGAGGTGAGACCCGCTACATCGACCAGATGGAGGGACGTGTGAAGAAAGATATTGAGTACATCGAAAACTGGACATTCTTGCTGGATCTCAAGATTATTGTCAAGACCATCACGAATATGTTCGGAAAGGAAGAAGGGAACGCTTACTAAAGGACAACAGACAACGGACAACAGACAACGGACAACGGATACATATAAAAATAAATAAATGGGATTATTAGATATTTTCAAGAAGAAGAAGAAGGAAAATGTGGGGGGAATGGAGGATTTCATGACACTGATACGTGTCTATTTCCAGAGCGTGTTGGCTGCCAACTTAGGCATATCCAACTTGTCTGCCCTACCCGACCTGCTGACCTTCAAACGGACGTTGCATGTGGCGACGGTCAATAATAAGTTGGGACTGGGAGAGAAGAAGGCGTGTGCCAAGATGCTGCAGGACCTGTATGGCATCAGCGATGGTTTCTTCAAGGAGATAGACCAGAGCGTGAAGAAGGGATGCCGCACACAGAATGATGTGAGCCGTTACCTGTATGCCTTCCAAGGATTCACCCAGGACACCATGATGCTGGTGGGTAACATTCTGAAATGGAAGTTCCGCATCCCCGGATTCATGAAGAAGATGGTGAAGAAATTGACGGACAGCACCGTACACGACATCCTGACCAAGGACACGTGGGATGATGATGGCGTAAGGAAGTCGGTGTTCGCCGTGCGTCGTTACCAACAGATGTTGGGATTCAGCGAGGCATGGATTCAGGAATATGTCTATAACCTCATCACATTGGCGAAAAAGGAGCCCAATCCATCCGACGAAGAAGTGGCAAAGGCTCAAGCCAAGATGAAAAAATAGAGAAAAACAAGAAAAAAATTGCCAAAAGGGTTGGATAAGTCCACCCAAATCTATAAATTTGCATAAAAATTCGTAATCCGCATTCATGCACACAACTCTCAGATGACAGCAGAAGAAAGACAGTCAATGAAGAATTTTGAAGCGAAGGTACGTCAAGCCATCGCTCAATTTCGTGTGCTCAAGCAGGAGAATGCCGACCTGTACGCTGAACTGGAAGGCAGGGAAGAAACCATCCAACAGCTCAAAGCCGAACTGGCCCAGAGCAAAAGTGATTACAACAATCTGAAATTGGCCAAGATGATTGAAATCAGCGATACCGACATCAAGGAATCGAAGATGAAAATCACCCGACTGGTTCGAGAAATCAACAAATGCATCAGCATCCTATCCACCGGCACGGAAGGTGACGGTAGCGATATAGAGGGATAGCGCTTCCGACATCCTCGATGGAAGAAGGAGCATCCCAACAAAAACAGTACATCTGTCATGGCAAACAAACTCAACATCAACGTAACGATTGAAGGCATCCGGCTGCCCCTTCTGGTATCATCGCCAGAGGAGGAGAAGATGTATCGTGACGCCGCAGCAACCATCCAGCGTCGCATTCAGAAATTGCGCGATGCCTACCCTCATCAGTCCAATGACATGTACTATGCGATGGCCATGCTTAACACGTCTGTGGAAGCCCTGAAGGCATCAAACAGAGCGAATACGCAGCCATACATAGAAATGATGCATGACCTCGAGAAAGAAATAGACGCTCTCGACGTCAAGTAAATAAGAATCAAAAAACTTTAAGGCACAATTTCAGGTGTTCACATACATATCCATATGTGAATGACTTGAATTGTGCTTTTTCTATATTGTAAAACCCAATAAAACAAAACATTAACATGGATATATTATTAACAATAAGCATTGCGATTGGCTGCTTGATTTTAGGAGGAGTCTTGGGCTTTGTCCTGTTCCGCTACATCATCAAGCAGAAGTATAACCAAATCATCAAAGAGGCTGAAATTGAGTCAGAAGCGCTCAAGGAAAAGAAGCAGCTGGAACTCAAGGAAAAGTTCTTGAACAGGAAGTCAGAACTGGACAAGGAAGCCAACCAGCGCAACCAAAAGATGCAGGCATACGAGAACAAGTTGAAGCAGCGTGAACTGACACTGAATCAGCAGAGTGACGAGATCCAGAAGAAGCAGAACGAGGTGGAATCTCAGCGCATCAACCTCGCCAAGCAGCAGGAAAAGCTGGATCTGCTCATCACAGATCAACGTTCCAAACTGGAATCCATCTCGGGTTTGACAACAGAAGAGGCAAGAGAGTCTCTTATTGAATCTTTGAAAGACGAAGCCAAGACTCAGGCTCAGCAGTATATCAACGAAATCATTGACGAAGCGAAGATGACTGCCAATAAGGAAGCTAAGAAGATTGTCATCCAGTCCATTCAGCGTGTAGCCAGTGAAACTGCAGTGGAGAACTCCGTCAGCGTATTCCACATTGAATCAGACGAGGTGAAGGGTCGCGTGATTGGTCGTGAGGGTCGTAACATCCGTGCATTGGAAGCAGCCACAGGTACTGAAATTGTGGTGGATGACACGCCTGAGGCTATCGTCATCAGTGCTTTTGACCCTATCCGCAGGGAAATTTGCCGCTTGGCACTCCACCAGTTGGTTGCCGATGGCCGCATCCACCCAGCCCGCATTGAAGAGGTGGTTGCCAAGGTGAAAAAGCAAGTGGAAGATGAGATTGTGGAGACTGGTAAGCGCACCTGCATCGACATGGGTGTTCATGGTCTGCATCCTGAATTGGTACGTATCGTCGGTAAGATGAAGTACCGTTCTTCTTACGGTCAGAACCTTTTGCAGCATGCCCGTGAAACCGCCAACCTTTGTGCGGTGATGGCAGCAGAGTTGGGACTCAATCCCAAGAAGGCACGCCGTGCCGGTCTGTTGCATGATATCGGTAAGGTGCCTGATGAACAGATAGAGATTCCACATGCCCTGTATGGTGCACAGTTGGCTGAAAAATATAAGGAGAAGCCCGATATCTGTAATGCCATCGGTGCCCACCACGACGAAATGGAGATGACCACATTGCTCGCTCCTATCGTACAGGTGTGTGATGCTATCAGCGGTGCCCGTCCTGGTGCCCGTCGTGAGATTGTCGAGGCTTATCTGAAGCGTCTGAATGACTTGGAGAACTTGGCAGCAAGTTATCCTGGTGTCACCAAGACCTATGCCATCCAGGCGGGTCGCGAATTGCGTGTCATCGTGGGTGCTGACAAGATCTCGGACAAGGAAATCGATGCCCTCAGTGCCGACATCGCCAAGAAGATTCAGGATGAGATGACTTATCCTGGACAGGTGAAGATTACCGTGATTAGGGAAACCAGAGCGGTAGCGTTTGCGAAGTAAATGAAATATGCTCTTTGTACATTGATGATGGCTATTACGATGAATGCCTTTGCCCAATCACCAGATTTGGGCAAGGGCATTTCTTATGCCATTGAGATGTCGGGGACGTTGTCTGCAGGAGAGAATGCACCGCTATGGTTGACAGCGAATCGGCAGGGGTTGGGTTCAGTGGAACGCAATTCTGCTTATGAACGGGTGGGAGTATTCCGTTCTATGGATCATGATTCTCTTCGTCAATGGAAATTGGGATATGGCATCGACTTGGTTGCTACACAGAATGGAGTTGCCAACGTGATGGTACATCAGGCATTTGCGGAGGCTGCCTACAAGAAGATATCTGTCAGTGTGGGTGCGAAAGAACGTGCCATTGATTTGCGCTATAACCGCTTGACCAGTGGTGGCATGAGTTTGGGCATCAATGCCACGCCTGCCCCTCAAGTGCTGGTGGAGGTGGATGCGTTCAGTGTACCCTTCACCAACCATTGGTGGAAACTGAGTGGACGTATAGGTTATGGTATGACCACTGACGGGCATTGGCAGAAATCGTGGGCTGCAGAAGGAACGAAACGTACGGGGAATATCCTAACGCATGAGAAAGCCTTCTATATGCACTTTGGTCGTGAAGACCGCTTCCCCCTGACAGGAGAGGTGGGCATCCAGATGTTTGCCCAGTTTGGTGGCACCAGTTACAACATCACTGGACGTAACCACAGGGACAAGAGTGTTCCCCTCCACCATGAAGAGAACCTCAATGCCTTCTGGCATGCCTTCTGGCCCATGGGCAGCAAGGGTGACGTGACTGATGGAACGGTCACCAATGTGGAAGGCAATCAGTTAGGTTCCTACAACGTCGCGTTGCAATGGAAAGGAAAAGATTGGACTGTCCGTACTTATGCCGAGCGCTTCTTTGAGGACCATTCCATGTTAACCTTCCAATATGGTATCTATGACCATTTGTTAGGCATTGATGCCACCCTACCCCAGAACCGATGGGTCAGTCATGTGCTGGTGGAGCATCTCAGCACCAAAGACCAGTCAGGTCCAGTCTATCATGATGCCACCCACAACATGCCTGATGCCATTGCAGGTGTTGACAACTACTACAACCACAGCAATTATGTCGGTTGGCAGCATTGGGGCATGACGATAGGTCATCCGTTCATCACTGCCCCACTCTACAACTCGTCCCACGAACTCTTCTTTTATAATAACCGTGTACAGGCATGGCACGTAGGTTTGGACGGCAATCCCTGTTCTGAAGTGAATTGGCGCATGCTCCTGTCACTGACCCGTAACTGGGGCTGTTATTACTACCCCCTGTCCGATATGCAGAGACAATGGCATGGACTGTTCGAGGTGGACTATGCCCCCAAACGATTGAAAGGTTGGTCTGCCCAACTGGCATTCGGATTGGATCATGGCGACATCAATGGCAACAACACGGGATTCCAATTACGAATCAGCAAGAAAGGCTTCCTTATTCCCTAAAAAAGACGCATCATGAAACCATTACACCACAAGATATCTACCGCTCTGATTCTGCTTGTCATCAGCCTATGCGCCGCTTGCGACAAGATTCCCGACAATGGTCAGTTGGACGGCATGTGGCAATTGATGAGCATCGAGACAACAGACGGGCAAATCCAGGATGTCAAGGAACAGCAACACTACTGGTCCTTCCGTCTGCGACTGGTGCAATTCACTGCCAGCAGAGCCATTGATAGTGACAAATTCTATGCTCATTTCAGTCGGGAGGGAGGCGAGATCGTCATGACAGACTTCTGTCAAGAAGCACGTTATGAGACAGATACAGACGACAATGCATGGATTTCTTCGGAAGAAGCAGAAATCCTTCACCCCTGGGGCGTGTATGGGGAGGCAGACGAAAACAATTCGCAGAAGATCAAAGCCACCTACCGAGTGGAAGCATTGTCAGACACACGGTTAGTGCTGAAGTCCAACCAAGCCCGTTTGATTTTACGAAAGTTCTGAAAGACGTATGAAATCCAGAATTATGCCCACACGTTTCTGGATGCTCAACTCTTTTGCAGCAGCCAGGGAAGCTGCAGACATCTGTTGTTGAAGGGTTGGATTCTCTTGAAGTTGCTTGATGGCATCAGCAATTTGCTGTACGTTCATCGGATCAATCAGCAGGGCATTATTGGCTGTCAAGATATCAAAGTTAAAAGGTAAGTCAGAGGAAATGATGGGCAGTCCACACGCCATCGCCTCCACAATCGCATTCGAGCACCCCTCTGCCAAAGTCGGGAGCACAAAGACATTGGCTGCATTCAGATACACAGGAATGGATTGATGAGGGAGTCTTCCCTTGAACAAGATACCCTGACAATCAGGATCTTCCAAGTCGTCACCCGCTGGAATGCCAATAAAGAAGGACTTGATTCGGGAATCCTTTAACATCGTGATGGCATCAGCCACACGTTTGCATCCCTTACGTTGATTGAACCTGCCACAAAACGCCACGATGAAATCATCGGGTGAAAGTCCCAGTTTCTCCCTTGCCTCCGCTCTACCCATGTGATAAAACTCCTTGTCATTGACGGCATTAGGAAGTACGATGGTCTTCGATGCTTCTGTCAGGTGATGCGCAATACTCTCGTCCCGATTCTTGGTAGATACACAAACCACCCCCTTGGTATGTTCTTTCAGTAGCGCAATACGTTGAGGACTGATGCAGCGCTCTATATCTATCTCATCCTCCCCCGTAGCCACAAAGGCAGGGATGCTGTGTTTGATGGCATAATCGATGATTTGGTCTGCTGCCAACCAGAAATGAGAATAGATCACATCGGACTTGGATTTCAGTGTCCTTGCTGTCCAATTCTTCACCCACCGGTCTATCTTTTGCGACAAAGCATAGAAACGTCCCTGTCCCAACGTGATGGAGATGGGTCTTAAGATGGTCATCTTCCGAATGCCGGTAGGTGTGTCCACATCCACCTGGTATTTGGGAGGGCATAGAGGAATCTTATGTCGCCAGCAGGTGGTCAAGGACTGTGGTGCCAAGACCGTGACCTCCATACCTTGACGCACCATCTCCTCTGCCAGCACAGCAATGAAGGCTGTCAGTTGATTCTTCCGAGTAGGATAGGTACGTGCCGAAATCAGGATGCGCATAAGATCAATCGTTGACTGGGGTTATTCTTCAATATTACGGACATTATTATCCTCCATCTCTCCAGCCACAGCCTCAGTGTGCGCCACTTCGCGAATGAATACACTTTTATCCTCATCGAGGATGCAGGTGTAGGGATAGAAATAATCATAATAATACGTATTGGTGGTCTTATAGGAAACAAAATATTGCAAAGCAACCAGGAACAAGGTACCCAGCAGAGTACCGACACGAATGATCATGTGTGTTTTTTGTCGGAACAACATATAGACAAAATCCGCCATTAAGATGAGGTAGAATATGCGTGCATAATTAAAGAGTCGAGTGAAACCTGCAAATGCGCTTGCCAGGACGCCCAACAAAAGCATGTAGGCAATCATGCGTTCCATGGACTTCTGCTTCTCCTCAGACACCTCAGACTGCATCGTAAAGAACATGATGATGAAGGGGAATATCAGATAAGTGATGGCAGATCGCAGGAATCCGAAAATCGTGCTGGCACGGAAAGAGTAGAACAACACCTTCTGCACCATTGCGCCCATACCGCCCAATACCGCTATCATCACCTTGCTTAACAGAATATCACTAAGCAGCCAAATGGCAAACGCTGAAACAAATGCGATAATCAGTGTCTTCCACGACACCTTAAAAGTGGCAAACGGGAACAAGAGGGTAATTGCCGCAGAGACATGAAACAAAATTCCAATGGGGAACATGGCAAAGAACAACCATTTCTTGCCGCTCATCCAGCCATGCATACCCAGGAGGATGAATGCCAAGGCAAAACCCTCACGCATAATCTCCGTGTTGAAGACAAAGTATTGCAAGGTGAAGAAATAAATGAGCAAGAACAGGAAGTATCGGTGCGTATATCTGCTCACCATATAACACACGGCGATATTCACCGTGGCACTCTGTATCAGCTGTACGGCATAAAAAGAGTTGAACACCACTTTCGCAAAGACATTCACCAACGTCCATAGCGGCATCTGTCCTCGCAGCATGAACTGAATCCAGATATAATCACCCGCCTCAGCAAAACTGTTGGGATAATTCTCGAACTCGTTCATATAGGTAAACTTATCACCTCCCAAGCCATAGCTGAAACCAGTCAGACAGACCATATAGGCACACATCAGCCACAAACGATGTTGCTTATGGCTATCGTATTCCTCTATTCTATCGTAACGATAAGAATAATAAGCCGCGAATAATATGAATATCACATAGAATACACTCATGCTCTATCTATCTGTATGTTCAGTTTGTCCTCGATGAAGCGAACCAAACTTTCTGGTCGAATCCTATCTTGATATGGGTTCCCTTGTGGAAAGGCAGGGTCACTTGCGATGAAATCCCAATTGATATCTGTCTCGTCATGGAACACCGAAATATAGCGCTCATCATACCATTCCGTGTCCATGATGGAAGCATTGTCCGTCAACAGTTTCTTGTTCAACGAAATCGCCTCCCATGTCCTGAAGGTGGGACTGGCAGCCTTCTTCTGCAGCATCTCAATGATGCACTTGCTTCGCATCCCATTTCGCAGGTTCTCCTTGTATGGAAGAGGGTCATCCACATACGTCATCCCATCACACGCCACTTTCTCTGCATCAGGGACCTGGAGCATGATGAACTGACACTTCAAGCCTCTCCTCTTGGCTTCCTGAGCGATAGCTATCAAGGTGTGCATCCTGCCTTTGTCACGTCCCAAGAAGTAAAGGTCATAACCGTCTGTTTCTTCTTGCCTCTCCATCGGAACAGGAGAAAACACGGTGGGGTGATATTCCACCTGATACTTTTGTGCATCATCCGGGTCGTAGCTGATGAACAAATCCACGTATTTCTTGACATGCTGCACATTGAAGGGGCGATGCGTATAGTGATCGATGATGGTCTCCATGAGGTCTTGGGTGAAACAGACGATGCGTGATTCTGGATAATGACTTCTCAGGAAAGGCAGCAACTGGATGCCACTCTCCAACCGAAGCCAATGATTCATCACCAAGAAGCACACCTTCTCCTCTTTCAACTGGCGCAGGTAAGAAGGATTCCACCTCTGTTTACCAGGCATCTTGATGACAGCGTTCAGTTTCGGATTGAACTGAATCCTCTGCAGGAATCCTTTGAATCCCTTAGGACGGAAGGTCGGTATATACATCACCTTCGGATTGTCTATCAATTCCTGATAAGCCGTCTGATAGACATCCCATGTATCACCAAATATGACGAGTTTATACTTATCCATCCTTTCCCTCCTTTACAAACCTCACATAGTAATACATCAAGCAAGAGAAATAGATCACATCGCAGATGATGGTCGTAGCAATGGCACCATTGGTGTTGAACAATGCCACCAACACCGTGTAGCCAAAGATTTTAAACACGCCATTGGCGATGCTGGCATTTCGCACAGACACCCCTTGTCCATGGGAGCACAAATAACGATTGAACATATCTCCCAGTCCTTGAATACAATACCCGACAGAAAGAAAAGACGCGTAAGTGCCCACGATGGCATAACGGTCCGTATAAAGATAGGTGACCACAGGGCGTATCAACAGTAAAAAGCATATGCAAGTGAAAGCCGTCATCAAGACAGTTGATACAATAACCTTCGTCGGGATGCATGGTTGCGTGGCAAACTTCTTGAAATAGGTAGTTCCCACAATGGCAGGCAAGGCAGACAAAGGTGTCGTGACCGTCAGTGCCAGCGTATAAAAGCCCACCTCACTATTATCCTCATTGAAGTAGCCCAACGATATGCCCGCCAAATAATTGGTCGCCACCATCACCAATGAGCCAATATACAATTGGATGCCATACCGCTTATTCTCCTGATGTACACTTTCCCAGATAGGTTTCAGATGACGAAACAAGGGTTTGGTGGAGAGAATGATGGTGATGTAAATCAATGAATAGATGCCCCATTGCAGAAGAATCATCCTGGTGGATGTGGCTCCCCAGTAAGAATAGACCGCATAGCCCACAGGCACATAGACCAAGAACGGAAGTATGCGCGCCAATGCCAATCGTCCAATCTGGTTATCCCCCTGTGTCGTCTTGTCGATGTAGTGCAAAAAGAGAGGATAGCCACAAACCGGCATCGACACAAGGAAGAGGATTGCCACCGTGGGTTTGTCTGCATGGATGAAATAGCAGATCGGCATGATCAGGCAAAGGGTCAAACATGCGATTGCCAAGATGATCACCATCACCCCTTTGATGCGGCGACTATGCTGTACATCATCGGTCAAAGCCATCAGGCGTGCTCCAGACAGGAAATAGCCAAACAGCAAAAAGGCTGAGATGAAATTGATGATATTCTGAATATATCTGACATCACCATAGTCAGAAGTTGACATGAACCGCGTGTTCACGATGGATGACAGCAATCCCAACAACACGCCAAGGAGTGTTGAAACATACAAGATGGCGATTTGCCGTTTATGTTTCGTGACCGCTATCATGTCGCGTCAGGGTTAGAACCAATCCTTCAGTTCCTTGCGAAAGAGGTACATGATGGTGCCCAGTGTTGCCAGAAACATCATCACCAACACAAAAATCACGCGTTTCGGTCCAGCGGGCTTCACAGGAACGGTGGCATTGGTCAATGTGGTGAAGACAGGGGTGCGTGCCTGCAAATCAGCCATCGCCGTCTGTTCACGAGTCGTCATGGCACTATAGATGTTGTATTTCATCGACATCTCGTTTTCCAGATCTGTCATCCTTGTTTTCACGTTCTGCATATAGGCATTCTGATGCATGTCAGCATACGTTGCATACTCCCTGCGCGCCTTCTCATACAATGCCTTCGCTTCAGCAGCCTGCTGTTTGTAGTGCTCGTAGTCCACCCGTGCTTTCTTTGTGCGATACTCTGTGATATAGTTCTGCAGATGTTCCTTGATGCTGTCAGCCAATAAGGCACAAACCAGCGGATCTTGGTCTGTCACAGAAATGGTCACCACATCTGTCGTTCGGCTGTAGGTGCATTCTACATTGTCCATCACCTTCTTCACCACTTCGTCTGTTTCCATTGACAGATGGAACGGATTAAAACGCTTGCCATCCGCACCTGGTATTGGAGCCTCTTTTTCCATCAACAGTGACTTCAACCAATTGAAGACATTTTGGAAGGGAACAAACAGGATGTTCTTCTTCTGATGGCTCTTCATATAAGTATAATAATCCGTACTTATCTCGCCATCAAGCGTTGTCACCTGAATGTCCAACAGATCGACCAAGAACCTTGTCGAAGCAAACAAATCGGGATAGAGTTGGGGGTAGATGGCATCCGCAGAACCACCACCCACGTTGATGCCAAAGTTTGACGCCAGTGAAGCCAGTCCTCCTACATCCTTAGAATCTGCAGATTCAGGAGCGACAGAAACTTCTGTCGTATAATATCGTGGTTGTGGGAGAATCCACACACACGACAACACAAATGTTGCTATCCACACTTTCCAGAACAACTTCTTATGGTCCAGAAATGCACGTCCAATTTTCATCAAGTCTATTGGAGACTTTTCATTTTTCTTTTCATCCATATTGTCAGGATAAACGTAATTTTTAGGGTATTTATTGTAAATCAACCTCAAAGGTAAGAGTTTTTTGTCTGAAAAACATCCTTCTCAACCATAAATCTGCAGAAAAGCAAGTTATTTTGCAATATATAACACTTTTTTACGTTATAACTATCAAAGGACAAAAACCCAAGGATTATATGCCCATCAACTATACCTATATCATTATTGCTTTTGCTGTCAGCCTCATCTTCTCGCTGATATGCACTCCCATTGTTGTGAAGATGTGCAACACGCATGAGCTGTTCGATCTTCCCAACTCACGAAAAGTGCATAAATATAGCATCCCGAGATTGGGTGGCACCTTGTTTATGCCCTCTTTGAGTTTAGGTGTTGTGGTGGCCTTGCTCATCATGTACCAAGGCGTGAACGATGACTTCCAAATAGGTATCTCCAATGTGATCATGGTCACTGGTGCCATCATGATTTATATCATCGGCATCTTCGATGATTTAAGAGGCATGAAAGCCACTCATAAGTTCATCATTCAGACTGTCGCCGCCCTCCTTTTCCCGTTGTGCAATTTGATGATCAGCAACCTGCACGGACTATTTGGCCTCCATGAGATACCCATCTGGATCAGTTATCCTCTCACCGTGTTTGTCATCTTGCTGATTGTGAATGCCATTAACTTAATTGATGGGATTGACGGTTTGGCATCAGGACTCGCTTTCCTTATATTAGCCTCTTTCTCCTATCTATATTTCAATCTGAAAGCTTACCTCTTCAGCCTGATCAGCATCAGTCTCGCAGGAGCCATCCTTGCTTTCTTCTTCTTTAATGTATATGGGAAAGTAGGAAGACTCAAGACCTTCATGGGCGATTCGGGCAGTCTTTTCCTTGGTTATGTCATCGCCTACCTTGCCATCAAATACCAGATGTCAGAACCTTATGGATTCCCTTATCGAGAGGAATCGCTATTCATCTCTTTCACGTTGGTATTCCTTCCATGTATCGATGTCATCCGTGTTGCCATCCAAAGGAAATTGCGTGGAAAGGACATGTTTGAAGCAGATAAGACCCATATTCACCACCGTATCATGCAGATGGGACTTGACATGCACCAGACTTTGGCTGTCATTCTCACCGTCTTCTTCTCCATCTGCCTGATCAATTACGGTCTTTATGTAGGTGGGCTACAAACCACCTACATCATCGGCATCGACATCCTGATCTATACGTTATTCATTTGGATTGTAGGGAAGATGAAAGACGAAATCAATTAATGAAGCATGCTCCAAAGATTCCTTTCATTGATTCTGTGCGCCTTGTTGGCGTGTCCATCCTATACACAAACCATTCAAGACACGCCCAACACCGACCTTCGTCGCTTCTTCACGCAAGCAGGTGCCACTTATCTCATCAAACACCCACATCAGACAGGAGCTACCATCACACTGCCCCCCAATGTGACCTTACAGTTTCAAGGTGGAAGTATTGCTGGCAAGTTGGTCTTCAACAACACTCAACTCAATGGCAATGTCAAGTTACAAGGTTCGTCTATCAGTGGAACGTTGAAGAATAAAACCTTCAACGCCAAATGGTTGTGTTATGCTGATGGGAAGAAAGATGATGCCGGCAACATCAACGCTATTCTCGCCATGTGTAACGAGGTTTTGTTTTCCAAAGGCACTTACCTATTGGAAAGTATGCACAAGCCTCCCTACAAAATCAACAAACCCTATCACATCGGCATCCATCGTTCCAACATCAAAATAACAGGAGAAAAGGGTGCCATCCTCAAGACGAAGACCAAAGCAGGTACGTTGTGCATCTACAGCAAACCCAATGACATCCCCCATTCCATCCACGACATCACGATTGAGGGGATGACGTTCATGGTACAGAATGAGAGCACCGAATGGGATCCTTACCAAGAACATTGCCACACGGTCAGTCTCATCGGTGTGAATCGATGCACCATCGAAAGATGCACGTTCCGAAATTTCTGGGGTGACGCCATCTGCCTGAATCACTATGGCGACAATACGAGCACGGGAGAACGTGCGCGCAATATGAATGTTGTCATCCGCAACAATCAAATCAATGGGTATAAATGCTGCAACCGTAATGGCATCTCCATCATCAACGGGCAAAATGTCATCATTGAGAAGAACCAACTGACCCACACTTCACACTCTTCGATGCCAGGCGCCATTGACATTGAGGCAAATAACAAAGCATATACTGTTGACAACATCCAAATCAAGGAGAACCTAATAGACCATAGCCAGGGAAAGAATGGTGCCATCAGCGTCATCTCCAATAAAGAAGGAGCACCAGCCCACCACATTGAAATCACGAACAACAAAATCACGAACTGTCGCAGGGCTTTCAGATTTTATGTGTGGACCGATTATGCAGCCAGCCATATCACCGTGAAAGACAATTGGGTGGATAAGAACACAGACCCTTGGGTATGGGATGGAAAGGGACGTACGCGGAATTGGGTGTTCACAGGCAACACCTTCCTACGAAAGACCTATAAGAAGTTTGGGCAGGATGTGAGGTTTGAAGGCTTGACATATAAAAACAACCGGCTCAAATAGCGTGCTTCTCCCCTGCAAGGACACGATGATAGATTTCTAAATGCTTGTCCACCACTTTCTTGAGCGAGAAATCCTTCTCCGCTTTCTCCCTACCCTTCTTTCCCATCGCCTCACGCAAGGATGGATCTAAAAGGAGAATGCGAAGTTTCTCAGCCAGCGCATCGCTATCACGCGGTGGAATAAAGAAACCATTCACACCATCGTCAACCGTATCCCGACAGCCAATGGAATCGCAGGTCACGATAGGCAATCCCACGGCACATGCCTCAATGAGCGACAAAGGAAGTCCCTCTCGATAATAGCTCGGGAATGCCATAATATGCGATGACATCAATAATTCTTTGACATCTTTTCTATAGCCCAACCACTGAAGATAAGTTCCATCGCACCGATTCTCCAGTTCTTCTTTCTTGATGCCATCGGGATTGTTGGAGAGGTCACCACACAGCAGGAACTCCACCTTGTCACCAAATTCCGGACGCAACTTCTCCGCAGCCTCTATCAAGGTAATCACCCCTTTCTCTTTCACCATACGTGCCGTAAAGATAATCCTATACTTACCATCAACAGGTTCTGGCACATTGGTAAACAGGGCCAGATCCACTCCAGAGCCTTTGATGAAGTCACATTGAGAAGCATCAACAATGCCCTGAGAGATGAAAAGCTGCATATCATCCTTGTTCTGAAAGATTTCAGAAACATTCATGCCATGATTGGCAAATGCCATCACCTTCATCACCATACGAGCCATCAAAGAAGCTTGTTCGCCAGCAAACAGAACGCCCAATCCACAAACAGCATTGACGACACCCTTTACCTTGGCGAACTTGGCTGCAAGACCACCCCACAGGATGTTTTTCAATCCCACATGGTGAACGATGTCAGGCTGTTCCTTTCGATAAAGTCGCCACAAAAAGAGCATCGTGGAGAGTTCTTCCTTCAAGTTGGTGCCTGTAGGATTGATCGGCATATCCACCATCGGGAGTCCCAAGGCCTTCACTTCATGCCCCCGTCCCGTATCTTTGCAGACAATGGTCACGTCAAACCCTTCCGCTTGAGCCCTCAAAGCGATATCCTTTCTGTGACTGAGAAAGAACCGATCTTCGTTTACTACTATCAACAACTTCTTCATCGCAAAGACTGATAGATGTTCAAAGTTTCACTTGCATTTTTATCCCATGAGAATCTGTCCAGATTGGGAGCCAGCAAAGCTTTCTTTTCCGCGATAAAAGCCTCATCGAACAAACACTGTTCCAACGCCTTCTCCATCTCCTCCACGCTGAAAGGATTAAAATAAGCCGCACTGTCTCCGCACACCTCTGGGATGGAAGAACTGTTTGAAACAGCCGAGATGGTTCCAAAACATGCTGCTTCCAACGGAGGAAAGCCAAATCCCTCGTAATAAGATGGGAACGCAAACAATGCCGCATGCTGGTACAACCATAACAAGAGTTCACGAGAGACAAAATCCAGATAATACACATCAGGCATGGCATCCATCCGCTTCAGCACATCCTGGTAATGATGTCCTTTCTTCCCGACCACGACCAGTTTCACCTGATCGGCTTGGGGCTTCTGCTTCAGCAAAGCAAAAGCATCCAGCAAACGTTCATAATTTTTCCGAGGCTCGATGTGACCGACAGAGAGAATAAAGCGTTTACCTTCAAGAGGTTTTGCCACCTCTTCCAAGACATACTCCTTCAAGTTTTGATTGGAAAAGTCTTCACGGTTGATGGCTTCATGTATCACAGTGATTTTCTCTGCATCCACCTGATACACATCCAATATCTCCCGTTTTGTGAAGGCAGAAATGGTAATGATTGCATCTGCCTGTTGGATGGACTTCTTCACGGCTGTCCGCAAAAACAAATAACGTGGCAGCGTGTAGGTGGAAGGATAGCGGCAAAATCTCAAATCATGCACCGTTATCATCACTTTAGCATGTTTCAAACGTGGTGCATGAAAAAAAGGGGAATGGAAAATATCGAACTGTTCCTCCCGCTCCTCTTTCAACCAATAACGCTGAGAGAACAGACTACGCATGATGACAGACATGCGTGAGGAATCATAAGGAACAGGCTTTATGGACATATTGGGGACATTGGGCAAGACGTTGTGTGCATACTCCACACAATCCTTCAAAACATAAAGGATGTACTCATTCTCCTTGTCTATCCTGCTCAATGCTGATACGACATTGTAGATGTACTCTCTAATGCCTCCTCCACGTGGTTGGCAAAAGATACAATTGATCGCAATTTTCATATGATGGAAGATACCGTCTCGAATGCCCGCTCAATCACTTTGTGCATGTCGTAATACTTATACTCTGCCAAGCGACCACCAAAGATGACCTTATCCTGAGCATCAGCCAGTGCCTTATATTTGGCATAGAGTTCTGAGTTCTTGTCATCATTGACCGGGTAGTAAGGTTCGTCACCTGGTTGCCATTCCTTGCTGTATTCACGGGAGATGACGGTGTCAGGACATTCAGAGAGTGCTGCACCAAACATCTCAAAGTGTTTGTGTTCAATGATACGCGTGTAAGGAGTTTCTGCATCGGTGTAGTTGACCACGGCATTGCCTTGATAGTTCTCCACACCCTCCAGCAATTCTGTCTCAAATGACACAGTACGGTATTGAAGATGGCCATATTGATAATTAAAGTAGCGGTCTATCTCACCTGTGTAGATGACTTTGTCTGCCAAGGCATCCAACTCATCCTTCTGGTCAAAATAATCAAGACCCAAACGCACTTCACAACCTTCGAGCATCTTCTCAATAAGGGCAGTATAGCCTCCTTCTGGGATGCCTTGATACTTATCATTGAAATAGTTGTTATCAAAAGTGAAACGTACAGGCAAACGCTTGATGATAAAGGCTGGCAGTTCTGTACATTGACGTCCCCACTGCTTCTGTGTATAGCCTTTGATGAGTGCCTCGTAGATATCCTTGCCTATCAAACTGATTGCCTGTTCCTCCAAATTCTTCGGATTTTCAATATGATACTCCTTTTTCTGCTCTTCTATCTTCGCTTTTGCCTCCTCTGGCGTCTTCACCCCCCACATTTGATAGAAGGTGTTCATATTGAAGGGAAGGTTGTAAAGTTTTCCTTTGTAGTTGGCAACTGGAGAGTTGGTATAGCGATTGAATTCCACAAAGCTGTTCACAAAGTTCCAGACCGCCTTATTGCTCGTATGAAAGATGTGTGCACCATATTGATGAACATTGATACCTCTCACGTTCTTCGTATAGACATTACCACCAATATGGTCTCGCTTGTCAATCAAGAAAACGGAGAATCCTTTCCTTTTCAACAGATAGGCAGAAACAGCACCAAATAGTCCTGTGCCAACAATCAGAAAATCACACTTCTTACTCATGTCCATCATTATTTAAGGATATTAGCAATCGTCACCATCATGGTTGCAATAGATGCTGCAGATGTACCCATTGCCGCATATTCCGCTGTCGTCATCTTGTTCTTCTGCTTCTTCGACGGAACCACAATTGTACAGCCTGGTTGAACAGCCTTTTTACTGGAATGGCTCAACAGTTCCACAGCACCATTCATATAAATGGCATAGACTCGCGCCTTACGTGCGTTGTCACCATATCCACCAGCACGCTTGATGTAATATTTGAGTGACTCACCCTTCTTATAGTTCATGGAAATAGGATACATCACATCACCACTTACCTTCACGATGGAAGAATACTGAGGCACAATCAGTTTGTCACCTTCTCTCAACACAATGTCTTCCTCACATCCTGGTTCCTTTATTGCCTTTTCAAGGTCAATAGAAACAGGGAATGACGTACCAATATCCAATTTCATCATCAGCAACGAGTCAGCACGATTAAAGTCAAAGTTCTTGTTATCGCTCTGCATGGACTCCTCATACAGCGTAATCTGTGATGCTCGGAGAGACGCCTCCTGTTGTTGACGTTCTTCATCTGTCATCTTTCTTTCCAAACGAGCACCCTTTGCATATCCCAAAGAACTAAGACCACCTGCCGCCTTGACAAGGTCACTCAACTTATAGTTCTTATTCGTCATGGCATACTCGCCAGCGAAATTAATCGCACCCTCCACAGTTACATTCTGCTGTTCTGAATAGGACGGGCTCTTACGGATTGCCACTTGGTCATAAGGTTGCAATGTGAAGCCAGGTTCACCATCCACAATAAAACCATCTTTCAAGGCAAAAGTATACGTCTCTGTCATGGTTTCACTATCCACCAATGCTCGTGGGTCATCGACACGTCTGAACACATCCACCTTCACAGTTGATGCCGCATCCGTCAAACCACCAGCCTGAAGCACAAGGTCTTCTATCGTCGTGTTCTCCGCATACATATAGAAACCTGGGTAATTCACTTCTCCCGTGATGGACAACGTCTGTTCACCCAACATGTCCTTCTTGCTTGGGATGAACAACACATCATTTTTACGCAATGGAATATCTGCGACGGTACCATTCATAATACCTTGAATGTCAATAGACAAAACTTCCAATGTCAAGTCTTCTTTCTGACGGTGCATCACCGCACGATTGGTGAAAGCATCCTCACGCAAGCCTTCGGCAGCATTGACCAGATCCCTGACAGAACTGATATTGCTTCCAACTTCGTACATGCCTGAGTGGAATACAGCGCCACGCACCTCCACCATATTGGAATAACGTGCCACCACGCTATCCACCGTCACAGAGTCGCCATCAGCAAGGATGAAATTGCTCCAATCGAACTCTCCCACCGTATGAATCGAGTATTCTGCTCCATCCTTGCGTGTTACGCGAATGCTCTTCTTATAAGCATCTCCCGTGAAACCTCCTGTATATCTGAGCAGCGTGGAAAGCGACTCATTTCTCTTCATCTCATAGAACATGGGGCGTTTCACCTTACCCCGCACTTCCACCAAAGCATCGTAGGGTCCTACCACCACAATATCATTGTCGTTCAGACGGACATCACCTCGTGCATTGCCATTGAGGATGTAGTCATATACGTCAATCGAAGAAATGACACGTCCCTGGCGATAGACCTTGATATCACGCAATGTACCTATATCATTGATACCACCTGCTGAATAAAGGGCATTAAAAGCAGAAGACAACGAACTCAATGTGTAGGTTCCAGGAACATTCACTTCACCCATGACCTGCACTTGGATGCTACGTGTGCTACCTACTGAAAGCGAGACACTTGAATCTGAATAATACCGTCCCAGGCGTGAACGCAAATAGTTGGTAGCCTCCGAAATGCTCAATCCACCAATCTTGCATGGACCGAC